>NZ_LOTA01000035.1:0-262667 GCF_001521935.1 Burkholderia sp. RF7-non_BP4
CCGAGAATCACGAGTTGCGGCTGTTCCTTGTCGACCAGCGCCTTCAGGATCTTCGCGACGGCCAGCGGCTCGACGCTGTCGTTCGACTCGACCAAGATCGCGCGATCCGCACCGATCGCCAGCGCCGTGCGCAGCGTTTCCTGCGCTTGCGTCACACCGACCGACACCGCGATCACTTCGGTCGCCACACCCGCTTCCTTCAGGCGCACCGCTTCTTCCACCGCGATTTCGTCGAACGGGTTCATCGACATCTTCACGTTCGCGATGTCGACGCCGGTGTTGTCCGACTTCACGCGGACCTTCACGTTGTAATCGACCACTCTTTTCACTGGCACCAGGATTTTCATGCACACGCTCCAAAGTTACGAATACGACCAGAGGCCATTCTATAGCGAGGCCTCATGACTGCGCGGCCAAGCGGACCAATCCATCGCGGCTATCGAGGATAGCGCTCATCTTCGGCGCGCCGGCAATAGCGAACGGTCGTTCTATTTTAAAAGAGAAAAAACCCGGACGCAAAGCCCGGGTTTTCGATCATCGACTCTAATCGTCACCGGGCGCGCCCAGCACCACGTATCACCAGGCGGCGATGACCGCGCCGCCGAACTTCTGTTCGATGAACTGCTTCACTTCGGCGGAATGGTAGGCCGCGACCAGCTTCGCGACCCACGGCTTGCTCCGGTCGGCCTCGCGAATCGCGAGGATGTTCGCGTAAGGGCCGTTCGGGCCCTCGATCGCGATCGCGTCCTGTTTCGGCTTCAACCCCGCTTCCATCGCATAGTTGGTGTTGATCGCCGCAGCGTCGACGTCGCCAAGCGAGCGCGGAATCTGTGCCGCATCGAGTTCGACGATCTTCAGCTTGCGCGGATTGTCGACGATGTCGAGCGGCGTCGCCTTCAGCCCGGCGTCCGCACGCAGCTTCAGCAGGCCCTGCTTCTGCAGCAACAGCAGCGCGCGGCCGCCATTGGTCGGATCGTTCGGCACCGCGATGCGCGCGCCCGGCTTCAACTCGGCCAGCGACTTCACCCGCTTCGAATAGATGCCCATCGGGAACGTGACGGTATCCGCGACCTTGATCAGCTTGTAGCCGCGATCCTTCACCTGCGCCTGCAGATAAGGATCGTGCTGGTAGCTGTTCGCGTCGAGATCGCCCGACGCGAGCGCCGCGTTCGGCTGCACGTAATCCGAGAATTCGACGATGCGGATGTCGAGGCCGCTCTTGGCCGCGACCTTCTTCACCACGTCCATGATCTGCGCGTGCGGACCGCCCGTCACGCCCACCTTGATGGTTTCGGTCTGCGCGTGCGCGCTCGCGAACAGCGCGGCCGCGCCGAGTGCGGCCGCGAACTTCAGCATGAAACGTCGTTGCATCGTCTCCCCCTACCCATGAATGTCGTTATTACTTGTGGCTCAGCCGGCGCACGAGCCAGTCGCCGAACGATTGCACGATCTGCACGAACACGATCAGGATCGCGACGACCGTCCACATGACTTCCGGCAGATAGCGCTGGTAGCCGTAACGGATGCCGAGATCGCCGAGCCCGCCGCCGCCGATCGCACCGGCCATCGCCGAGTAGCCGACGAGCGACACGAACGTGATCGTCAGGCCTGCGACGATGCCGGGCAGCGATTCAGGCAGCAGCACCTTGAACACGATTTGCGACGTCGTCGCGCCCATCGACTGCGCGGCCTCGATCAGCCCGCGGTCGACTTCGCGCAGCGCCGTCTCGACCAGCCGCGCGACGAACGGCGCGGCCGCGAGCGTCAGCGGCACGACCGCCGCAGCCGTGCCGATCGACGACCCCGTGACGAGCCGCGTGAATGGAATGACCGCGACCAACAGAATGATGAACGGTGTCGAGCGCACCGCGTTCACGATGCCGCCGAGCACGCGATTCACGCCGAGGTTCTGCAACACGCCCTGGCGGTCGGTCAGGTAGAGCAGCACGCCGAGCGGCATCCCGACGAGCGCGCCGACCGCTCCCGAGATGCCGACCATGATCAGCGTCTCCCAGAACGACTGCACGAACATATCGAACATCTCACTCAACATACGAAAGCTCCTCTACCACCACACCTTGCTCGCGCAGGAACGCGAGTGCCTGCCCGACCTTGCCCGGTTCGCCGCCCGCGAGCACCGCGAGCGACCCGAACGCCTGCCCCTGGATCTCGTCGATCTGGCCGTGCAGGATATTGAAATCGAGTTCGTACCGGCGAATCGTCTCCGACAGGATGGGCTGATCGACACCCGAGCCGGTGAATGCGAGCCGCAGAAGATGCCCGCTGCCCGTCTTCAGCCGCTCGGCCACACGTGCCTTCAGCGCGGGCGGCAGCTCCTGCGCGATCACGTCGCCGATCAGCGCGCGCGTCACTTCGTGATGCGGCTGCAGGAACACGTCGATCACGCGGCCTTCCTCGACCACGCGACCCGCGTCGAGCACCGCCACGCGATCGCACACCTGCTTGATCACTTCCATCTGGTGCGTGATCAGCACGATCGTCAGGCCGAGTTCGCGATTGATGCGCTTCAGCAGGTCGAGGATCGCGCGCGTGGTCTCGGGATCGAGCGCCGACGTCGCTTCGTCCGACAGCAGCACCTTCGGCTTGCTCGCCAGCGCGCGGGCGATGCCGACGCGCTGCTTCTGGCCGCCGCTGATCTGCGCCGGGTAGCGGTCCTTCTGCGCGGACAGCCCGACGAGGTCGAGCAGCGGCAGCACGGCGGCCTCGATGTCGGCACGGCTCGCGCCAGCCAGTTCGAGCGGCAACGCGACGTTGTCGAACACCGTGCGCGACGACAGCAGGTTGAAGTGCTGGAAGATCATGCCGATTTCGCGGCGCGCTTCGCGCAGTGCGCCGGCCGGCAACAGCGTGAGATCGCGCCCGCCGACGACGACGTTGCCTTCGGTCGGCCGCGTGAGCAGGTTGATGGTGCGCACGAGCGTGCTCTTGCCGGCGCCGCTTCGGCCGATGATGCCGAACACCTCGCCCTGCGGGATCGTCAGATTGACGTTGTGCAATGCGTCGACCCAGCCGGTCGGCCCGGGGAAACGCTGCGACAGATTGCGTAATTCGATCATGTAAACAAAACGGCGGCCGACTGGCGAAGCCCGCCAGTCGGCCGCCGATGCATCTGGAATAGCCGGCGATTTTACCGCAAACGCCTCATTCCACTTAATAATCGATTTCGATCTTTTCATAACCAGACGAAATTAGAGGAGCACTGCTGGCCCGCCATGCGAGTGCCGCGACTATGATCCGGAACACCGATGCCGACTAAACAGGAGACCCGCCAGATGACCGCCACCACGACGCAGACCGCCGCGCCCGCCGCCACCGCGGCACTGGACACGGCAGCGCCGCCCACTCCGCGGATGGGCCGGCTGCGTACCGCGGACGGGCTCGAACTGGCGTCGTATCGCTGGCCGGCCGGCGACGGCACGGAGCCACCGCGCGCGACGATCGCGCTCGTGCATGGCCTTGCCGAGCATGCGGGCCGCTACGCGGCACTCTCGGCCAGATTGAACGCGGCCGGCATCGACGTGCTGGCAATCGATCTGCGCGGGCATGGCCAGTCGCCCGGTAAGCGTGCGTGGGTCGAGCGTTTCGACGATTACCTGAACGATGCGGATGCCCTCGTCGCCGAAGCCGCCCGCGACGATACGCCGCTCTTCCTGATGGGCCACAGCATGGGTGGCGCCGTCGCGGCGCTGTATGCGATCGAACGCGCGCCGGTTCGCGGCCACGCGCTGGCGGGTCTCGTGCTGTCGAGCCCGGCGCTCGCGCCGGGACGCGACGTGCCGCGCTGGATGCTCGCGATGAGCCGCTTCATCAGCCGCGTGTGGCCGAGCTTCCCCGCGATCAGGATCGACGCGGCGCTGCTGTCGCGCGATCCGGCCGTCGTCGCGGCCAATCGTGCCGATCCGCTCGTGCACCACGGCGCGGTGCCGGCACGCACCGGCGCTGAAATCCTCGATGCGATGGCGCGCATCGAGCGCGGTCGCGGCGCGCTGCGCGTGCCGGTGCTTGTCTATCACGGCACCGAGGACAAGCTGACCGAACCGGACGGAAGCCGTGCGTTCGGCGCACGCGTCGGCTCGCCAGACCGCACGCTGACGCTATACGAAGGCGGGTTCCACGAAACGATGAACGATCTCGAGCGCGACCGCGTGATCGATGCGCTGATCGCGTGGATTCACGCGCACGTGTCGGCACGCTGAGCGCGCGCCGGCTCGCTCCCGGTCAGATGCCGGCCAGCACGCGCAGGTGCGCGACCACGCTGCGGCCGAGCGCGGACAAGTTGTAGCCACCCTCGAGGCAGCTCACGATGCGGCCCTGCGCGTGCCGGCGCGCGACGTCGACGATCTGCGTGGTCAGCCATTCGAAATCGGCCTCGACGAGACCGAGGTTGCCGATGTCGTCCTCTCGATGCGCGTCGAAACCGGCCGACACGAACAGCATCTGCGGCTTGAACGCGTCGAGACGCGGCAGCCAGGACATGTCGACCGCTTCGCGGATCGCCATCCCGTTGCTGCGCGCAGGCATCGGCAGGTTGACCATGTTCGGCGCCTGATGATCGACGCCCGAGAACGGGTACAGCGGATGCTGGAAGAAGCTGCACATCAGCACGCGCTCGTCGTTCGCGAACGCGGCTTCGGTGCCGTTGCCGTGGTGCACGTCGAAATCGACGATTGCGACACGCTCGAGGCCATGGACGTCGAGCGCATGCCGCGCGGCGATCGCGACGTTGTTGAAAAAGCAGAAACCCATCGCGCGCGCGGGTTCCGCGTGATGGCCGGGCGGCCGCACGCTGCAGAACGCATTCGCGTAGCGGCCTTCGAGCACGGCGTCGGTCGCCGCGATCGCCGCGCCGGCCGCACGCAGCGCGGCGCGCCACGTGTCGCGGTTCATCAGCGTGTCGGGATCGATCTCGACGTAGCCGTCGACGGGCGTCATGCTGCGGATGTAGTCGATGTGAGCCTGCGTATGCACGCGGCCCAGCGCCACCTCGCTCGCGAACGGCGCGGTTTCGTGCACGATCAGGTCGTCGATGCGGCTCGCGATCAGCTGATCCTGGATCGCCGACAGGCGGGCCGGGCATTCCGGATGCCATTCCCCCATCTCGTGCAGCATGCAGTCGGGGTGCGTATAGAAGGCGGTTGCCATAAGCTGTCATCCGCGACGCAGGGTGCGCCGCAGGTCTCCATCAATGATGTCCATCGTCTGCCGCGAATTCGCCGCTAACTTACCACAACGGTGCGCTGCTTCGCCCCGGCACGCAGGATGCGTCGGGTATACTGCGCCGAACCCCATCGCCCTGTCCGCCCGCTTCGACATGAATTCCAGCAAGCCTGCCGCCCTTCTCTCCGCACTGTTCAGCGTTCGCGTCCCGCTCGTTGCCGCTGCCGTCGCCGTTACCGTGGCCGCCGCGCCCGCCGTCGCGCAGACGCAGCCCGCGAAGTCCCCCGGCACGCGCGTCGCGCAGGCGCAACCGCAGCAGCCGGCGCCGCAAGGCCAGACCTTCGAAGAGGAAATCGTTCCGCAGCGTTACGCGAACAACGCGAAGGTCGATGCGTTCATCGACGAGATGGTGAGCCGCAACGGCTTCGATTCCGCGAGCCTGCATGCGCTGTTCTCTCGCATCAGCTACTCGGCCACCGCCGTGAAGCTCGTGAAGCCGGCGCCGACGCCTTCGGTGAAGAACTGGCGCGTCTATCGTTCGCGCTTCATCGAACCGATCCGCATCAACGCGGGCGTGAAATTCTGGAAGGCGAACAAGGCGACGCTGCAGCGCGCGTCCGAGGAATTCGGCGTGCCGCCCGAAGTGATCGTCGGCATCATCGGCGTCGAAACGATCTACGGCCGCTACATGGGCAACTTCCGCGTGCTCGATGCGCTGACGACGCTCACGTTCGACTACCCGGACACGCCGAATCGCGACAGCCGGCAGGCAACGTTCCGCAAGAATCTCGAGGACTTCCTCGTCTGGACCCGCGACAACCAGCTCGACCCGACGACCGTGCTCGGCTCGTACACGGGCGCGATCGGCATCCCGCAGTTCCTGCCGAGCAGCATCCGCGAGTATGCGGTCGACTACGACGGCGGCGGCCACGTCGATCTGCGCAGCAGTCCTGCCGATGCGATCGGCAGCGTCGCGAACTACCTGAAGCAGCACGGCTGGGAAACCGATCGCCCGGTAGTCTGGCGAATCACGCCCGACACGGGCAGCCTCGGCATCGCCCAGGCCGCCGCGGACGGTCAGCCCGAACCGCACTGGGCCCTGTCGCAACTGCTGCGCGCCGGCATGACGCTCAACGAGCCGACGGTCAACATCACCACCGAAGCCGGCACGCCGGTCACCGTGGTCGATCTGCCGTCGCCGGGGAGCGCGACCGAATACATGCTCGGCCTCAAGAACTTCTACGTGCTGACGCGCTACAACCGCAGCTTCTTCTACGCACTCGCCGTGTACCAGCTCGGCGAAGCCGTGAAGGCGCAGATGGAGGCGAATGGCGCACTGCCGCTGCCTGCGGCGGACACGGAAGCGCCGGCGCAGTAAGCGCGGCCCGCGCAAAGAAAAAGCGCCGCTTGTGCGGCGCCTTTTTATCGCGTGATGCTGCTGATGCCGTTCGGGCTCAGGCAGGAAATACGCCGGTCGACAGATAGCGGTCGCCGCGATCGCAGACGATGAACACGATCGTCGCGTTCTCGACCTGACGCGCGATACGCATCGCGACTTCGCATGCGCCACCCGACGAGATGCCGGCAAAGATGCCTTCGACAGCCGCGAGCCGGCGCGCCATCGTTTCGGACGCGGCCTGGCTCACGCTCTCGACGCGATCGACGCGGCTGCGATCGAAGATCGTCGGCATATAGGCTTCCGGCCACTTACGAATGCCCGGAATGCGCGACCCTTCTTCCGGCTGCGCGCCGACGATCTCGATCGCCGGATTCTGTTCCTTCAGAAAGCGCGACGTGCCCATGATCGTGCCTGTCGTGCCCATCGCCGACACGAAGTGCGTGACGCGCCCCTCGGTGTCGCGCCAGATCTCCGGGCCCGTTCCTTCGTAGTGCGCGATGGGATTGTCGGGGTTCCCGAACTGATCGAGGATCACGCCCTTGCCTTCGCGCTGCATTTGCTCCGCGAGGTCGCGCGCCAGTTCCATCCCGCCCTTTACCGGCGTCAGGATGATTTCGGCGCCGTATGCGGCCATGCTCTGGCGGCGCTCGATCGACAGATCCTCCGGCATGATCAGCACCATCTTGTAGCCGCGGATCGCCGCTGCCATCGCGAGCGCGATGCCCGTGTTGCCGCTCGTCGCCTCGATCAGCGTATCACCCGATTTGATGCGACCGCGCGCCTCGGCCTTGCTGATCATCGACAGCGCCGGACGATCCTTCACGGAACCGGCCGGATTGTTGCCTTCCAGCTTCGCGAGCACCACGTTGTTGCGGGCGCGAATCTCGTCGTCCGGCAGGCGGACCAGTTGCACGAGCGGCGTGTTGCCGATCGTGTCTTCGATAGTTTTGTAAGCCATGGAGATACCGTGAGTGCGAGGCCGATCAATCGATTGATTGTAAACCAGCACCGGGGCTCGCGCCGGCAACCCCATTGCGACGATGGAATAGATGCGCCACACGATTCACGCGTGTGCGTGTGCAGCATGCACGCAAAAAACCCGCGGCAAGCCGCGGGAAGCCGTCGCAATGACAGCGGCTGAAGGAGCCCTTTGTCTCGCGTGCGTTATTTCTGCGCGGTGCGGGCAGGTGCCGCAGCAGGCTTCGCCGCCGCCGGCTTGCCCGCGGCCGGTGCCGCCGCACCCGAGCCTGCCGCACCGATCGTCAACCCTTCCCGCTGAAGGCGCTCGACCGTTTGGCCGCCCATGCCTTTCACGCGCGAGGCGAGATCGTCTGCATTCCTGAACGGCCCGTGTGCGCCGCGCTCGTCGAGAATCGCTTTCGCCCGCGCGGGACCGATGCCCTTGATGCCGACGAGTGCATCCTCGTTCGCGGTGTTGACGTCGACGGCCGCCCAGGCCGACGCGATCGCGCCGAACATCGCGGCGGCGGCAAACCATTTCCTGATCATGTGCTGGATCTCCGATGAAATCGGTCGGCGGCTGCCGACCGTGAGACCCAGTCTAGCGATACGACGCGCAGGCTTAAACCTGGCCGGATAGCCAACGCACGTAGCGGTCGACACCTTCCTGCACCGTCAGGAACGGCGCATCGTAGCCGGCAGCGCGCAGTTTCGTCTGGTCGGCCTGCGTGAAGCACTGGTACTTGCCACGCAGCGCATCCGGGAACGGCACGTATTCGATCAGCCCTTGCTCGACCTGCTGCGCGAGCGTCAGCGGCGGCAGGTTGTCGAGTGCGCGCAGCGTGTTCACGACCGTCGATGCGATGTCGTTGAACGGTTGTGCCCGGCCGGTGCCGAGGTTGAAGATGCCCGATTTCTCCGGATGGTCGAAGAAGAACAGGTTCACCTTCGCGACGTCCTCGACCGACACGAAGTCGCGCGTCTGCTCGCCCGGCGCATAACCGTTGTACTCGCCGAACAGCTTGACCTTGCCTTCCGCGCGGAACTGGTTGAAATTGTGGAACGCGACCGACGCCATGCGGCCCTTGTGCGTCTCGCGCGGACCGTACACGTTGAAGTAGCGGAACCCGGCGATCTGGCTCTTCGCGCTCGGCAGCACGCGGCGGATCACCTGGTCGAACAGGAACTTCGAATAGCCGTAGACGTTCAGCGGCGCCTCGACCTCGCGCTCCTCGACGAATCGCGTCGAGCCGCCGTAGATCGCGGCCGACGACGCGTACAGGAACTGCGCGCCCTGCGCGAGGCACGCATCGAGCACCGCGCGGCTATAGCGGAAGTTGTTGTCCATCATGTAGCGGCCGTCGGTTTCCATCGTGTCCGAACAGGCGCCTTCATGGAACACCGCGCGTACCTTGCCGAAATCGCCGCGCGCGAAGCGCTCGACGAATTCCGTCTTGTCGAGATAGTCGTCGATCTCGCAATCGACGAGGTTCCGGAACTTGTCCGCGCGCGTCAGATTGTCGACCGCGATGATGCGCGACTCGCCGCGCTCGTTGAGCGCCTTGACGATGTTCGCGCCGATAAAACCGGCTGCGCCGGTGACGATGATGGTCATGGTCGTTCTGCCTGAAAAATTGCAAGAAATACGTGCGGCGCGCTCGGCGCGCCGCCGAAAGCGCTCAGTGAAACAGTTCGTCGTAGTCTACCGTGGCCGTACCCAGCTTGCCGACCACGATGCCCGCCGCGCGATTCGCGAGCACGACGGCATCGACGAGCGGCACGCCGGCGCCGAGCATCGTCGCGACCGTCGCGATCACGGTATCGCCCGCGCCGGACACGTCATACACCTCGCGCGCGAGCGCCGGTGCATGCAGTTCGCCCGCTGCGGAAAAAAGCGTCATCCCCTCTTCCGAACGCGTGAGCAGCAACGCATCGAGATCGAGCTCCGCACGCAGCTTCGCGACACGCGCGCGCAGGTCGTCTTCCGATTGCCACTGACCGATGACCTCGCGCAACTCGGCACGATTCGGCGTGATCAGCGATGCGCCGCGATAGCGCGCCCAGTCGCCGCCCTTCGGATCGACGAGCACCGGCTTGCCGGCCGCGCGCGCCTTCTCGATCATCGTCGTCACGTGCGTCAGACCGCCTTTCGCGTAATCCGACATCAGCACGACGTCGTGCTGCGGCAGCAGCGCATCGAATCGCGCGAGCCCGGCGAGCAGCACCTCGTGCGTCGGCATCGCCTCGAAGTCGACGCGCAGCAACTGCTGCTGGCGCGCGAGCACGCGCAGCTTGATCGTCGTCGGCAGTGACGCGTCGCGTTCGAGATGGGGAGTCACGCCACTACCGTCGAGCAATTCGACGATGCGCTCGCCCGGCTCGTCGCAGCCGACCACGCACAGGAGCCCGGCCTGACCGCCGAGCGTCACCGCGTTGCGCGCGACGTTGGCCGCACCGCCAAGCCGCTCTTCCTGGCGCTGCACGTGCACGACAGGAACCGGCGCTTCCGGAGAAATGCGCTCGACGTTGCCGAACCAGTAGCGGTCGAGCATCACGTCGCCGACCACGAGCACGCGCGAACGCGCAAGCTGCGCGCGCGGTACCGGCACCACTTCGCGAAGGGTAGTCATCGTGCGTTCATCCACGGGGAGAGGACTGGGGGTCGACATGCGGACGCCCGATCGCATGGTAGTCGATGCCGAGTTCGGCCATCGCGTCCGGCTCATACAGATTGCGTCCGTCGAAGATCACCGGCGCCTTCAGTTCGGCCTTCAGGCGTGTGAAATCCGGGCTCCTGAATTCCTTCCATTCGGTGACGATCACGAGCGCATCCGCGGCGGTCACCGCAGCGTCCTGGGTATCGACGAATTGAAGGCGTGCAAGCGCGTCGGAAGCCTCGCCGAGATCGAGCGCGAACACGCGGCGCGCCTCGTCAATCGCGACCGGATCGTACGCGCGCACGGTCGCGCCACGCCCGAGCAGCGCGGCGATCAGCCGACGGCTCGGCGCCTCGCGCATGTCGTCCGTATTCGGCTTGAACGCGAGGCCCCAGACGGCGAATTCGCGACCGGTCAGGTCTGCGCCGAAGCGTTGCTCGATCTTGCCGATCAGCACGTCCTTCTGTGCGGAGTTGGCCGCTTCGACGGCCTCCAGGATGCGCAGCGGCTGGCCGTTTTCGCTCGCGGTGCGAATCAACGCCTGCACGTCCTTCGGGAAGCACGAGCCGCCGTAACCGACGCCCGCGTACAGGAAGTGATAGCCGATGCGCGGATCGGAACCGATCCCGCGGCGCACGGCTTCGATGTCGGCACCGACCTTGTCGGCGAGATTCGACATTTCGTTCATGAACGAAATGCGCGTCGCGAGCATCGCATTCGCCGCATACTTCGCGAACTCCGCCGAACGCACGTCCATGTAAATCGTGCGCTCGTGATTGCGGTTGAACGGCGCATACAGCTTCTTCATCTTCTCGCGCGCCACCGTGCCCGTCTCGTCGTCGTCGACACCGATGATGATTCGGTCCGGGCGCATGAAGTCCTCGACCGCCGCGCCTTCCTTCAGGAATTCCGGATTCGACACGACCGAGAAACGGTGCGCGACGCTGCCCGCGAGGCCGCGCGCGCCGAGCGCCTCGTCGACCACCGCGCGCACGCGCTGCGCGGTGCCGACCGGCACCGTCGACTTGTCGACGATCACCTTGAAACCGGTCATGTAACGGCCGATGTTGCGCGCGGCCTCGAGCACATATTGCAGGTCGGCCGAACCGTCCTCGTCGGGCGGCGTGCCGACCGCGATGAACTGGATCTCGCCGTGCGCGACGCTCGCCTCAATGTCGGTCGAGAAGCGCAGACGCCCTGCCGCGCGGTTGCGCGCGATGATGTCCAGCAAGCCCGGTTCGTGAATCGGCATCCCGCCGTTGTTCAGGATCTCGATCTTGCGCGGATCGACATCCAGACAGAAGACGTCGTGGCCGATCTCGGCGAGGCAGGAGCCCGTGACGAGACCGACATAGCCAGTGCCGATGATGGTGATTTTCATAGATGTTCCGGTATGTCCCGGTAAATGACTAACTTGGCCGCCGGGCCGGGCCCGGCGACAACCGCAGCGCTTACGCGGCGAACGCCGGGATCAGCCCGGCATCGCAGGTTCGACGCGGCGCGGCGCATAGGTTTCCCAGCCGCTGCATCCGGGGCACTGCCAGTAGAAGAGCCGTGCCCGGAAACCGCAATTCTGGCACGTATAGCGTGGCAGATTCTTGGTGCGCTGCTTGATCAGCGCACGCATCATTTCAAGTTCCTTACGGCGCGGCTCGTCGGCGGCCGCGATCTGCGCATCGAGCAGGTGCAGCATGCCCGACAGATTCGGCGACTTCTCCATCTGCGTACGCGCGAGCATATGCGCCGCTTCCTGGCCGCGCAACCCTGCGATGTGCTGATAAGCGATATCGAGCAGGTCGTTCGACGGATAACGATCGACATAGCCCATCAGCAACTCGGCGCCCTCGACCGGCTTGCCGAGCGCGACGTAAGCCTTCATCAGCTTGTCGGCGACGAGCGGCAGATACGCCGGATTCTGCGCTTCGACACGCTTCCAGTGCTCGATCGCGGCCGTGTGATCGCCCGCAGCCTGCGCGGCATCGCCGGACAGGATCGTCGCGCGAACGTTCTGCGGGTTCGCAGCAAGCGCGAGCTTCAGTTGCTCGGCCGCATCCGTGGCGTTCTTGCGTTGCAGCGCGTCCTGCGCGAGTTCGCAATGGAACTGCGCGATTTCGGTGCCGAGCGGCTTGTCGCTCATCGACTCGATGCGTCTCGCCGTATCGATCGACTTGTTCCAGTCCTTCTCGATCTCGTAGATCGTCAGCAGCGCCCGCTGCGCGCCCAGCGCGTAATCGCCATCGGCGAGCCGATGGAAGGCCTCCTCCGCACGATCGAGCAGGCCGGCCTTCAGGAAATCCTGGCCGAGCTCGTACAGCGCGTGGTCGCGCTCGTTTATCGGCAGGTCCGTGCGGCTCAGCAGGTTCTGATGCACGCGGATCGCACGGTCCGTTTCGCCACGGCGGCGAAACAGGTTGCCGAGCGCGAAGTGCAGCTCGACCGTCTCGGGATCGAGCTTCGCGACCTCGATGAACGCGTCGATCGCCTTGTCCGGTTGTTCGTTCAACAGAAAGTTCAGGCCGCGGAAATACGATCGCGGCAGGTTGGCGCTCTCCGACAGGAGATTCTTCAGGTCATAGCGTGACGCCGCCCAGCCGAGCGCGAACGCCAGCGGAATCGCGAGCAACCACCAGAAATCCAGATCCATGCGAAATATCGAAGCAGAGACGAAAACCGCGCGAAGGTCGCGCGGCGTCCGTGTTAAATGACGGGCGGCATCGGCGGCTGGTCGACGACGGCCGGGGTTTCGCGCGCCGTACGCAGATCGCGCTTCAGGCGCCCGTTCTCGAGGCGCATGCGGAAGATCGCCGGCAGCGCGGACAGCAGGCCGGCCAGCAGCCCCACGACGAAGAACGCGAGGCCGATCAGGATCAGCGGCGCTTGCCATGCGTAGCCGGCAACGAAATTCAGCGTCGCGGTTTGCGTATTGGCCAGCGCGAGCACCAGCAGCAGCACGAACACCAATACCCGGATCAGCCAGACGATAAACTTCATGTAGCCCTCTCTTTGTTGAGGTTTGCCGTGGCGCGCGACTACCCTTCGCGGCGCCGAATCGACCCGTATTGTAAAGGAAGCGTTTCCGCGTCACCGCACATCCTGCGGGTGCACGTTGTCACGCGGCCGCCGGAAATGAAAAAAGCGCCCGCAAGGGGCGCTTTTTTCTTCAGCCTTCGCCGGACGGATTCCGGGCAAGCCGAACGACGCTCAACGCTCGTCGTCCGGATCATCAGCTTTCAGCGGCTCGCCGGCGCGGCCGTCGACGCGTTCACGCAATTCCTTGCCGGGCTTGAAGTGAGGCACGAACTTCTCGGGCACCTGCACTTTCTCCCCCGACTTCGGGTTGCGTCCGACGCGTGCCGGGCGACGGTTGAGGCCGAAGCTGCCGAAACCCCGAATTTCGATGCGATGCCCTTTCGACAAGGCGTCGGACATCGCATCGAGCATCGTTTTCACCGCGAAATCCGCATCCTTGAGGACAAGTTGCGGAAATCGCAGTGCCAGCTGCGCGACCAACTCGGATTTGGTCATACTTCAGCAGACCTCGTGAGGCTTACTGGTTCTGGCCGTCGAGCTTCGCCTTCAGCAGCGCGCCGAGGTTGGTCGTACCGGTCGCAGCAGCGCTGGTGTCCGACTGCAGGCCGCGGATCGCTTCCTGTTGTTCAGCCGAATCCTTCGCCTTGATCGACAGGTTGATGCCACGCGACTTGCGATCGATGTTGATCACCATCGCGTTGACCTTGTCGCCTTCCTTCAGCACGTTGCGTGCGTCTTCGACGCGATCCTGCGAGATTTCCGATGCACGCAGGTAGCCTTCGACGTCACCCGTCAGCGTGACGACAGCGCCCTTCGCATCGACCGACTTCACCACGCCGTCGACGATCGAACCCTTGTCGTTCATCGCAACGTAGTTGCTGAACGGGTCGCCTTCGAGCTGCTTGATGCCGAGCGAAATACGCTCCTTCTCGACGTCGATGCCGAGCACGATCGCTTCGACTTCGTCGCCCTTCTTGTACTTGCGAACGGCTTCTTCGCCGGCTTCGCTCCACGACAGGTCCGACAGGTGGACCAGGCCGTCGATGCCGCCCGGCAGACCGATGAACACGCCGAAGTCGGTGATCGACTTGATTGCGCCCGTGATCTTGTCGCCCTTCTTGAAGTTACGGCTGAAGTCATCCCACGGATTCGGCTTGCACTGCTTCATGCCGAGGCTGATACGACGACGGTCTTCGTCGATCTCGAGGACCATGACTTCGACTTCGTCGCCCAGCTGGACAACCTTCGACGGAGCAACGTTCTTGTTGGTCCAGTCCATTTCCGACACGTGGACGAGGCCTTCGATGCCCGATTCCACTTCGACGAATGCGCCGTAGTCGGTGATGTTCGTGACCTTGCCGAACAGGCGCGTGCCCGACGGGTAACGGCGCGAGATGCCTTCCCACGGATCGTCGCCCAGTTGCTTGATGCCCAGCGAGACGCGGTTCTTCTCTTGGTCGAACTTGAGGATCTTCGCGGTGACTTCCTGGCCAACCGACAGGACTTCGCTCGGGTGACGCACACGACGCCATGCGATGTCGGTGATGTGGAGCAGGCCGTCGATGCCGCCGAGGTCGACGAATGCGCCGTAGTCGGTGATGTTCTTGACCACGCCGTTGACGATCGCGCCTTCCTTCAGCGTCTCGAGCAGCTTCGCGCGCTCTTCGCCTTGCGTTGCCTCGATCACTGCACGACGCGACAGCACGACGTTGTTACGCTTGCGATCGAGCTTGATCACGCGGAACTCGAGCGTCTTGCCTTCGTACGGGGTCGTGTCCTTGACCGGACGCGTGTCGACCAGCGAACCCGGCAGGAACGCGCGGATGCCGTTGACCATCACGGTCATGCCGCCCTTCACCTTGCCCGTGATCGTGCCGGTGACGAGTTCGTTGTTGTCGAGGGCCTTTTCCAGCGACAGCCACGATGCAAGGCGCTTCGCCTTGTCGCGCGACAGGATCGTGTCGCCGTAGCCGTTTTCGAGTGCGTCGATCGCGACGGACACGAAATCGCCCGACTGCACCTCAACCTCGCCCTGATCGTTCAGGAATTCCTCGATCGGAATGTAAGCCTCGGACTTCAGGCCTGCATTGACGACCACGAAGTTGTGGTCGACGCGCACGACTTCGGCGGAAATCACTTCGCCGGCGCGCATGTCTTGGCGGGTCAGCGACTCTTCGAACAGAGCCGCAAAGGATTCGGTATTCGGGGTGGAGGTTTGCAGGTCGGACATAAAAATCTGATTGTGCATGGATCGCTGTGCCACGCCGGCCGGAATGGCAGGCTGAAAGGGCCAGATCGAAGCCACACGGGGTTAAGGGTTCGAAACACGCTCCGCGCTTCTCGCGCGAGGCACCTACTGCTGCCCGCCTTCTCAGGCCGGCTGACCGAGCGCCCGATACCACTGCAGCACCTGGTCAACTGCTTCATCGACCGAAAGCGCCGACGTATCGAGCAGCTTGGCATCTGCCGCAGGCTTCAGCGGCGCGGCCGCGCGATTGCTGTCGCGCGCGTCACGTTCACGAAGATCCTGGAGCAAGTTATCTATATTAGCAGAAAAACCTTTTTGCATCAATTGCTTATGCCGTCTGGCCGCGCGCGCCTCCGCGCTGGCCGTCAGGAACACCTTCAGCACGGCGTCCGGGAAGATCACGGTGCCCATGTCGCGGCCGTCGGCGACGAGGCCCGGCGTCTTGCGAAACGCGCGCTGGCGCGCGACGAGCGCGGTACGCACCGGCCCGTGCACGGCAATCGCCGACGCGCGGTTGCCAACCGCTTCGGCGCGGATGTCGTTCGACACGTCGACGCCGTCGAGCTGCGCGCAGCCCTCGCGGAACGTGATGTGAAGATCGTCGATCAGCTTCACGAGCGCATCGATATCCTCCGCCGCGATGCCGTAGCGCACGCTCGCGAGCGCCGCAAGACGGTACAGCGCGCCGCTGTCGAGCAGGTGGAAGCCCAGATGCGCGGCGACGAGCGCCGCGACGGTCCCCTTGCCGGAAGCAGTCGGACCGTCGATCGTGATGACGGGGGTCGGGTGAAAGGGTCGGGTCGATTTCATCGGAACTGTCGGGTCAGGCTTTGGCGAGCGCGGCGAAGCGGTCGAAATAGTCGGGGAACGTCTTGCCGACGCACTTCGGATCGTTGATGCGCACGGGCACGCCGCCCAGGCTGACGAGCGAGAAGCACATCGCCATCCGGTGATCGTCGTACGTGTCGATCGCTGCATTCGGCGTGAGCCGTTGCGGCGGCGTGACGACCAGATAGTCGGGGCCTTCCTCGACGATCGCGCCGACCTTGCGCAGTTCGGTCGCCATCGCGGCGATGCGGTCGGTTTCCTTCACGCGCCAGCTCGCGATGTTGCGCAGCGTGCTCGTGCCGCTCGCGAACAGCGCCGCGACCGCGATGGTCATCGCCGCGTCGGGAATCAGGTTGAAATCCATGTCGATCGGCTCGAGCTTGCCGTGGTCATGACCGATGCCGCGCACCTCGATCCAGTCGTCGCCCATCGATACGTTCGCGCCCATCTGCATCAGCGCATTCGCGAAGCCGACGTCGCCCTGGATGCTCGCGCGCCCCACGCCCTCGACGCGCAGCGGGCCGCCGCCGAGCGCGCCGGCCGCGAGGAAGTACGAGGCCGACGACGCATCGCCCTCGACCATGATGCGCCCCGGCGAACGGTAGCGGACGCCGGCCGGCACGACGAAGCGCTGCCAGCCGTCGCGCTCGACGGTCACGCCGAAGCGGGCCATCAGCCGGATCGTGATGTCGATGTACGGCTTCGAGATCAATTCGCCATCGACTTCGACGACGATCCTGCCGTCCTTCGCCTTCACGAGCGGCAGCGTCATCAGCAGCGCGGTGAGGAACTGGCTCGACACGTCGCCGCGCACGCGGATCGGTGCGTCGACCGTGATCGCCGCAGGTTTGATCCGCAGCGGCGGAAAGCCTTCGTTTTGCTCGTAGTCGATCTGCGCGCCGATCTGCCGCAGGCCGTCGACGAGGTCGCCGATCGGCCGCTCGTGCATGCGCGGCACGCCGTGCACGCGATAGTCGCCGCCGTTGACCGCGAGCGCCGCCGTCAACGGTCGCACCGCGGTGCCCGCGTTGCCGAGGAACAGATCGGCGGTCTTCGCGGTGAACGCGCCGCGCGTGCCGGTGACGACACAGGTGTCACCCTCGCGCGCGAGCTTCACACCGAGCTTGCCGAGCGCGTCGAGCATCACGCGCGTGTCGTCGGAATCCAGCAGGTTGGTGATCGTCGTATCGCCTTCGGCAAGCGCCGCGAGCAGCAGCACGCGGTTCGAGATGCTTTTCGAGCCGGGCAGGCGCACGGTGCCCGATGCGCTGGAATACGGGCCGAGATCGAGATAGTCCATGGGAATCGTCCTGTTTCCTGTTATTTCTTGACCGGTTCGGCAGCGGGCTGCGCGCCACGTTCCTGCCATGCCTTGCGTGCAGCGCGCGAGCGCGTGAACACGGCTTCGAGCGCAGCGCCATCGCCGGCGTCGATCGCCGCACGCAGCCGGGCGAGCACGCGCGTGTAGCCGTCGAGCTCATCGAGCAGCGCCGCGCGATTCGCGACACACACGTCGCGCCACATTTCCGGGCTCGACGCCGCGATCCGCGTGAAGTCGCGGAAGCCGCCCGCCGCGTACGAGAATTTCAGTTCGGCATCCGCCTCGCCGAGTATCTGCTCGACGAGCGCGAACGACAGCACATGAGGCAGATGACTGATCGACGCAAACACGCGATCGTGCTGCGCCGTGCTCATCGTGCGCACGTCGGCGCCGGTCGCCCGCCACATCGCATCGATCCGTGCGACCGCTTCGGGCGCATTCTCCGGCAGCGGACACAGCACGACGTTGCGACCGACGTACAGATCCGGCAGCGCGGCCTCGACGCCGCTCGATTCGCGCCCGGCGATCGGATGGCCCGGCACGAATTGCGCGATCCGCGCACCGAGCACATCGCGTGCCGCCGTGACGACGTCGGACTTGGTGCTGCCAGCGTCGGTGACGATCGTCGCAGCGTCGAGCCACGGCGCGATGCGCGCGAGCAGCGGGCCCGTTTGCGCGACCGGCGCGGCCAGCAACACGAGATCGGCGCCGGCGAGCGCGTCGCGCAGCTGCGCATCGTCGTCGAGCGCCGCTGCGCGATCGATCACGCCGAGCGCGAGGGCGCGCTCGACCGACGCACGCGAACGACCGACGCCGACAACTTCGCCCGCGCCGCCCGGTGCGCGCTCGCGCAGGGCGCGCGCCAGCGATCCGCCGATCAGGCCGACGCCGAAGATGACAAGTTTGTTGAATGCAAAGCCTGACACGACAAGAGCCAAGTGACGCGCGCGGAACGACGCCCCGCGCACGGAAGTCCAGATTCCGGGCAACGGGCCCGCACCCGGCGCGACCTGCACCGGATACCGCCCGAACCCGCCTTGGGCAGCGCCGCCCGGCCTGCCCTGCCCGCTTCGCCGCGCCGCCTGCTCGGTGCTGGCGACGGGCCGCTACGCGTCAGCGCGCGCGCGGATACGAACCGAGTATCTTCAGGAACGCGGCCTTCTGGCCGAGCTCCGCGAGCGCAGCGGCCACGGCTGGTTCATCCCGGTGCCCTTCGATGTCGATGTAGAAGTAATACTCCCACGTGCCGACCCGCGCCGGACGCGACTCGAAGCGCGTCATCGACACACCGTGCCGCGCGAGCGGCTCGAGCAGCTTGAACACCGCGCCCGGCTCGTTTTTCACCGACACGATCAGCGACGTCTGGTCGTGACCGCTCTGCCCGGCCGGCTGCTTGCCGACGATCACGAAGCGCGTGCGATTGTGCGGATCGTCCTGAATCAGCGAGAACGCGATCTGCAGGCCGTAGTGCGCGGCCGCGCGGTCGCCAGCGATCGCCGCGACGCTCGGGTCCGCCGCCGCGAGACGCGCGGCCTCCGCATTGCTCGACACCGCTTGCCGCTCGAGCTGCGGCGCGTTCGCGGAAAGCCACTGCTGGCATTGCGCGAGCGCCTGCGCATGCGCGCAGACACGCGTCACGCCGTCGAGCGTGCCGCTCTGCGTGAGCAGGTTGTGATGGATCGGCAGCGCGAGTTCGCCGCTGATCAGCAACTGCGTCTGCAGCAGCAGGTCGAGCGTGCGCGACACCGCGCCTTCGGTCGAGTTCTCGACCGGCGCGATGCCGAATGCGGACGCGCCCGCCTCGACCGAGCGGAATACCTCGTCGATCGACGGACACGGCAGCCCTTCGATGGACTGGCCGAAATACTCGAACATCGCCTGTTCGCTATATGTGCCGACCGGCCCGAGGAACGCGACGTGGATCGTCTGTTCGAGCGCGCGGCTCGCGGCCATGATCTCGCGCCAAATAGCGCTGATGTGTTCGCTCGCGAGCGGCCCCGCGCTCATGTCCTGCAGGCGCGCGATCACCTGCAGCTCACGCTCCGGCCGGAACACCGGCGCGTTGAAGTGCTTCTTGACCTCGCCCACCTCGAGCGCCACCGCGGCGCGCTGGTTGAGGAGCGCGATCAGCTGCGCGTCGATCGCGTCGATGCGGTCGCGCAGCGGTTTCAGGCGGGAATTCAGTTCGTCGTCCATGCGTAGTTGCCGTGCTGTTTGAACAGCGCGCGCTCAGGCGCCGCGCTGTTCGAAGTCCTTCATGTACTCGACGAGCGCCTTCACGCCCTCGAGCGGCACCGCGTTGTAGATCGACGCCCGCATGCCGCCGACGGACTTGTGGCCCTTCAGCTGCAGCAGCCCGCGCGCCTTTGCGCCGGCAAGGAAGTCTTCGTTGCGCGTTTCGTCGGCCAGGAAAAAGGGCACGTTCATACGCGAACGCACCGCCGGCTCGACCTTGTTCAGATAGAAGCTGCTCGCATCGATCGTGTCGTAGAGCAGCTTCGCCTTCTCGATATTGCGCGCCTCGATCGCCTCGAGGCCGCCCTGCCGCTTCAGCCACTGGAACACGAGGCCCGCGATGTAGATCGCATACGTGGGCGGCGTGTTGTACAGCGAGTTGTTCGCGGCGACAGTCTTCCATTCGAATGCGGACGGGCAGATCGACAGCGCGCGATCGAGCAGGTCCTCGCGAACGATCACGACCGTCACGCCGGCCATCCCGATGTTCTTCTGCGCGCCGCCGAACAGCACGCCGTACTTCGCGACGTCCATCGGACGGGACAGGATGTGCGACGACACGTCCGCGACGAGCGGCACGTCGCCGAGGTCGGGAATCTCGAACGTCTCGACGCCGTCGATCGTCTCGTTCGTGCACAGATGCACGTAGGCCGGATCGTCCGACAGCTGCCATTCGGCGCGGGCGGGTGCGCGCGTGAAACCGTCGGCCGTCTTGCCGGATGCGGCCAGATGCGGCGTGCCGTATTTCTTCGCTTCGTTGAACGACTTCTGCGACCACGAGCCCGTCACGACGAAGTCGGCGGTCTTGCGCGAACCGAGCAGGTTCATCGGCACGATCGCATTCTCGGCAATGCCGCCGCCCTGCAGGAACAGGATCCGATGGCTGGCCGGCACATCGAGCAGTTCGCGCAGGTCGGTCAGCGCTGCCTCGTGGATCGACATGAATTCCTTGCCGCGATGGCTCATCTCCATCACACTCATGCCGCTGCCGTGCCAGTCGAGCATTTCGTCGGCGGCCTGCCGCAGCACTTCCTCGGGGAGCGCCGCAGGACCGGCGGAGAAATTAAAGACGCGCATCGTGAAAACCTCGGGAGGGACGCGACCGGCTTGCCGCCGGCAGAAAGAACCGCGCCAGAAAAAGAATGGCCGCTTGCGCTCGCGCGCAAACGGCCATTATCGCACTGTCATCAGGCTCCCGCCAAACCCGGCCGAACGGCCGGGCGGCGTGCCCGGACGGCTTACTTGCCCGGCTTGACTGCCGCGACTTCCTTGTCAGCCTGTGCGCGCGTTGCCTGGATCGCTTGCGGCATGTACTTCTGCATCAGGCCGTTGACCACGTCGCGGCCGACCTGATCCTGAACCTGGATGAACTTGCGGCCCGTCGGGCTCTTGTAGAACGTCGTCAGATCCTTGATCTCCGACGTGCTGTAGTACTTCGCGTAGGCGTCGTACTGAGCCGACATCGCGTCGCTCTGGAACTGTTGCGTGCCGAACACCTTGCCCGCGCCGTCAACCAGCTTCGGCACCGCGTTCTTCTGCAGCGTCGGCACGGCGGCTTGCTTTTGCTTGTCGTTCAGCGTCTTGTTTTCCGACAGCGCGTCCGACAGGATCGCCGGCACGAGCTGCTTTGCCTGCATCTCGGCGCTGTTGCCGATAGCCGACACGAGCTTCGGCGCGTCGATCGCGTCGAGCAGATCCTTGATCGCAGCCTTCTTGTCGGCGTCGATCGGCGCAGCTGCCGCGGTCGCAGCCGGTGCGGAATTCGACAGCGCTTGCGCCATCGCGAACGTCGGCACCAGTGCAGCCAGCAGAACCAGTTGCTTGAATTGCTTTTGCATCATCACTCCCTTTTGGAAATATGAATGGTTGCTCGCCGACCGCGGCGCCTGGCGCGCGCGGCGGCTCGAGTCTCATCCGTTCTTCAGGCTTCGCCGTCCGACGCCTCGTCGGCCTCGCCATCGCCCTCTTCGGCTTCTGCGATCTGCTGCAGGCCGGAGAGCTTGGTACCCTCATCGAGACTGATGAGTGTAACACCTTGCGTGGCACGTCCCATCTCGCGAATCTCGGACACGCGGGTACGAATCAACACGCCGGCAGTCGTGATCAGCATGATCTGATCCTCGGCGTCGACGAGCGTGGCGGCGACGACCTTGCCGTTGCGCTCCGACGTCTGGATCGCGATCATCCCCTTCGTGCCGCGGCCGTGACGCGTGTACTCGGTGATCGGCGTGCGCTTGCCGTAGCCGTTCTCGGTCGCGGTGAGCACGGTCTGCTCCTCGCTGCCGGCAACCAGCAGCGCGATGACCTGCTGCCCGTCCTCGAGCTGCATGCCACGCACGCCGCGCGCTTCCCGGCCCATCGGGCGCACGTCGTTCTCGTCGAAGCGCACGGCCTTGCCGGCGTCCGAGAACAGCATCACGTCGTGCGCGCCGTCGGTGATCGATGCACCGATCAGGAAGTCGCCCTCGTCGAGACCGACCGCGATGATGCCCTTCTTCATCGGGCGGCTGAATGCCTCGAGCGGCGTCTTCTTCACGGTGCCGAGCGACGTCGCCATGAACACGAACTTGTCGGCCGAGAATTCCTTGACCGGCAGCACGACGTTGATCTTCTCGCCGTCCTGCAGCGGGAACATGTTGACGATCGGACGGCCGCGCGAGTTGCGCGAACCCTGCGGCACTTCATAGACCTTGACCCAGTACACGCGGCCGCGGTTCGAGAAGCACAGGATGTAGTCGTGGGTGTTCGCGATGAACAGCGTCTCGATCCAGTCGTCTTCCTTCATCTGCGTCGCCTGCTTGCCGCGGCCGCCGCGCTTCTGCGCGCGATACTCGGACAGCGGCTGCGACTTCACGTAGCCCGCGTGCGACATCGTGACGACCATGTCCTGCGGCGTGATCAGGTCTTCGGTATTCAATTCGGTCGCGTTCAGCTCGATCTTCGAGCGGCGTGCGTCGCCGAATTCGGCCTTCACCGTCGTCAGCTCCTCGCCGATCATCGTCGTGATCCGCTCGGGGCGCGCGAGGATGTCCAGCAGGTCGGCGATTTGCGCCATCACTTCGCGGTACTCGCCGATGATCTTGTCCTGCTCGAGACCGGTCAGGCGCTGCAGACGCATCTGCAGGATTTCCTGCGCCTGCGTGTCGGACAGACGGTACAGCCCGTCGGTCTGCATCCCGAACGCCGGGTTCAGGCCTTCCGGACGGTACGCGGAGCGGCCGCCCGCCGCCGCATTCTCGGTCTCGGCGCGCGTCAGCATCTCGCGCACGAGCGACGAATCCCACGGCTTCGCCATCAGCTCCTGCTTCGCGATCGGCGGCGTCGGCGCTGCCTTGATGATCGCGATGAACTCGTCGATGTTCGCGAGCGCGACCGCGAGACCTTCGAGCACGTGGCCGCGCTCGCGCGCCTTGCGCAGTTCGTAGATCGTGCGGCGCGTCAGCACTTCGCGTCGATGCGACAGGAAGCACTGCAGGATTTCCTTCAGGTTCAGCAGCTTCGGCTGACCGTCGACCAGCGCGACCATGTTCATGCCGAACGTGTCCTGCAGCTGCGTCGCCTTGTACAGGTTGTTCAGCACCACTTCGGGCACTTCGCCGCGCTTCAGTTCGATCACGACGCGCATGCCGCTCTTGTCGGACTCGTCGCGGATGTCGGAGATGCCCTCGAGCTTCTTCTCGTTGACGAGCTCGGCGATGCGCTCGAGCAGCGAGCGCTTGTTCACCTGGTACGGCAGCTCGTCGACGATGATCGCCATCCGCTGGCCGCGGTCGATCTCCTCGAAGTGCGTGGCCGCACGCATCACGACGCGGCCGCGCCCGGTGCGATAGCCGTCGCGCACGCCGGCGACACCGTAGATGATGCCGGCCGTCGGGAAGTCCGGCGCCGGGATGATCTCGATCAGCTCGTCGATCGTCGCTTCCGGGTTGTTCAGCAGGTGCTGGCACGCGTCGACGACTTCGTTCAGGTTGTGCGGCGGGATGTTGGTCGCCATGCCGACCGCGATACCCGACGAGCCGTTGATCAGCAGGTTCGGGATGCGCGACGGCAGGACCGCCGGCTGCATCTCGTTGCCGTCGTAGTTCGGCTCGAAGTCGACCGTTTCCTTGTCGATGTCGGCGAGCAGTTCGTGACCGATCTTCGCCATGCGAATTTCGGTGTAACGCATCGCCGCGGCATTGTCGCCGTCGATCGAGCCGAAGTTGCCCTGTCCGTCGATCAGCATGTAGCGCAGCGAGAAGTCCTGCGCCATCCGCACGATCGTGTCGTACACCGCGGTATCGCCGTGAGGGTGATACTTACCGATCACGTCACCGACGATACGCGCCGATTTCTTGTACGCGCGGTTCCAGTCGTTGTTCAGTTCGTGCATCGCGAACAGTACGCGCCGGTGCACGGGCTTCAGGCCATCGCGGACATCCGGAAGGGCACGTCCGACGATCACGCTCATCGCGTAATCGAGATACGAACGGCGCATTTCCTCCTCTAGGGAGGTGGGCAGGGTCTCTTTGGCGAATTGATCCATGTATCCGTATCGTTTCGGAGCGAAGACGGCGAACGCCTTTCGCGTGGGCGCTGCATGCGCAACGCAACGCGAGATTCTAACATGCGCCCATCGACCGCCAATTCGCCACCCCCACTATATGTAAACAGCAAAAATCGCCGCCCATGGAAAAGGCACCCGAACCGGCCATGATCGCGCCCCTTCAGAAGGCTTGGGCGTCGCCCGGCTCCTTGTCACGCACGCGCGTAAACCCTTGCCGCCTTTCATGCAATTTCGCGGACACGCTCTTGACAATCTCTAAAAGTTACGGCAGGCGGGTGTTGCGCATGCACCACAAAGTTGAAGCGATCTTGGGGTGGGGAGGATTTTTTTTCGTAGGAAGGGAACGATATGGCAAAATGCCAACGCACTGAAAGTTAGACGCTGCTCGAAGTCTACACAGAGCGGTGCCGCGTTTTTTGTGCCGCACCAATGTTATACTTCGAGCAATGTATGACTTGTCACCGTCAACAGGCTCGCAGTAAACCTGCGGTAATCTCAATTTCGAGAGGAGAAATATGAATAAACTTTCAAAGCTCGCGTTCATTGCAGCTACCGCAGTTATGGCTGCATCCGCTTCGGCACAGTCGGTGCCGGCGTCGCGTCAAGCCGTCAACGACAACTGGGTGAACGGCACGGGCGAATGGGTGTGGATGAACGGCACGAACGAGCTCTGCTGGCGTGACGCGTTCTGGACGCCGGCCACCGCCAACGCGAAGTGCGATGGCGCACTGGTCGCCCAGGCACCGCAGCCGCCGGTCGCTCCGGTTGCTCCGGCCATCACGAGCCAGAAGATCACGTACCAAGCCGACGCACTGTTCGACTTCGACAAGGCAACGCTCAAGCCGCTGGGCAAGCAAAAGCTGGACGAACTGGCTTCGAAGATCCAGGGCATGAACACGGAAGTGGTCGTCGCTACGGGCTACACGGACCGCATCGGTTCGGACAAGTACAACGACCGTCTGTCGCTGCGCCGCGCGCAAGCCGTCAAGTCGTACCTGGTCAGCAAGGGTGTCCCGGCCAACAAGATCTACACGGAAGGCAAGGGCAAGCGCAACCCGGTCACGACCGGCTGCAACCAGAAGAACCGCAAGCAACTGATCGCCTGCCTCGCACCGGACCGCCGCGTGGAAGTCGAAGTGGTCGGTACGCAAGAAGTCCAGAAGACGACCGTTCCGGCGCAGTAAGCCGCGGTTTTCGACTGCTTCAAAGCCCCGCTCCGGCGGGGCTTTTTCTTTGATGCCCGTCCTGGCGCTCGCTGGCCTCGTTGTGCGCCCCCTTATATACTCGGGGCTGACGTACCGACGCACCGCCCTCCTTCCGTAGCCCGTTTGCCGACATGACCAACGCCGATCCGCACGAACTCCAGAAATTCAGCGACCTCGCCCATCGGTGGTGGGACCCGAATGCCGAATTCAAACCCTTGCACGACCTGAATCCGGTCCGGCTCGGCTGGATCGATTCGCATGCGCACCTCGCCGGCAAGCGCGCACTCGATATCGGCTGCGGCGGCGGCATCCTGTCCGAATCGATGGCCGGGCTCGGTGCCCAGGTGAAAGGCATCGACCTGTCGACCGAAGCGCTCGGGGTCGCCGACCTGCACAGCCTCGAAAGCGGCATCACGGTCGACTACGAGGCGATCGCCGCCGAAGCGATCGCCGAACGCGAGCCGGGCACTTACGACGTCGTCACCTGCATGGAGATGCTCGAGCACGTGCCGTCGCCGGCCGGCGTCGTCGCCGCGTGCGCGACGCTCGTGAAGCCGGGTGGCTGGGTGTTCTTCTCCACGCTGAACCGCAACCTGAAGTCCTACCTGTTCGCGGTGATCGGCGCCGAGTACATCGCGCAGATGCTGCCGAAAGGCACGCACGACTACGCGCGCTTCATCCGCCCGTCGGAACTGGCAAGCTTCATTCGCGGGACCGATCTGCACATCGTGGAGATCAAGGGCATTACCTATCACCCGATCGGCAAGCGCTTCGCGCTGTCGAACGACACCGATATCAACTATCTCGTCGCGTGCCGCCGCGGCGCGTGACCCTCCGACCGGCATGACGATTCCCCTTTCGACCGAGCGGCCTGCATTCGACGCGCCGCGCCTGCTGCACTGCGATGCCGTGCTGTTCGACCTCGACGGCACGCTCGCCGACACGGCGCCCGATCTCGCCGCTGCAGTCCACAAGATGCAGCGCGTGCGCGGCCTGCCCGAAACGTCGCTCGACGTGCTGCGGCCTCTGGCATCGGCCGGCGCGCGCGGCCTGCTCGGCGGAGCATTCGGCATCGACCCGCAATCGCCCGGCTACGACGCGATGCGCGACGAGTTCCTGGCCAATTACGCGACCGACATCTGCGTGCACACGGTGCTGTTCCCCGGCATCGGCGACGTGCTCGACGAACTCGATGCGCGCGGCGTGCGCTGGGGCATCGTCACGAACAAGGCGATGCGCCTCACCGCGCCGCTCGCCGACTTGCTCGGCCTCGCGCCGCGCGCGGCCTGCATCGTCGGGGGCGACACAACGCCGCACTCGAAACCGCATCCGGCCCCGCTGTTGCATGCGGCGGAACAAATGACGCTCGCGCCGGAACGCATCGTCTACGTCGGCGACGATCTTCGCGACATCCAGGCCGGCAGCGCGGCGGGGATGGCGACGGTCGCGGCCGCGTACGGCTATTGCGGTGACGGCGTCGCGCCGGCCGACTGGCAGGCGCAGCATCTTGTCAGCACGACGCAGGAACTGCGCGAACTGCTGCGCGATGTTGGGCTATAATGGTCGATCTTATCCGCGGGGGCGACCTGGTTTCGACAGGGGTTGTGAAGCGGCTAGGGCATGTCGAGGACCCGTCACCTCGTTAATCAATGGGAAAATCGTAACTGCAAACGACGATACGTTCGCACTGGCAGCCTAACGGCCGCCGTCCTCTGCCTAGTTCACTGACGGGCTAGTGTCGCAAGACCGGTAGCAATACCGCCAGAGGTCATTTACGTCAGTTAAGCCCTGTCGGCGTCGCGACGCCAGGGTCGAAAATCTAGCGAATCGCCGTAGTGCAGCGTGTTCGTCCGCGTCGCTGCGGTTAAATCAAATGACTGAACTAAACATGTAGAACTAGTCGTGGAGCGCTTCTGGACGCGGGTTCGATTCCCGCCGCCTCCACCAAATTCCGCGCTTGACGCACGAACCCCGCACGACGCGAGTCTGCGGGGTTTTTTGTTGCCGGAGAGGCCGAACATCCCGCGCCCTCCGAAAAAGCGCCCGGCCTCGGACGGGCCGGGCGGAATGCCGCCGGCATTCCGGCGGCAGGAGGTGACGGATGTTCGACGTCGCCCGCGCGGTGATCGACCGCGGCGGACGGTCCCCTTGCCCGGCACGCGACGCATCATCGCCGCCGCAGCACGGCCTCACCGGGCGACGCGCCGCTTAGCTGCCGCGATACATCGACTTCATTTCTTCTGCGCTGGCCGGACGCACGCCGATCGCACGCGAACCCGATGCCGATGCGCCCTGCACCTGCGCGCCATAACCGCTGGCGTCGGCGCCTTGCGCCTGGGCGAGCGCGCTGCGCTGTTGCTCCGCGACACGCGCCGTGGCGGCCTGGATCGCTTCCGGATAGTGCGGATCTTCGCCGCGGGCGGTGTTGTAACCGGCCTGCTGAAGCTGAACCAGTTCGGCGCGAACCTGTGCGCGGGTGAGTGCCGAGCCGGACTGCGCGAACGACACGACCGGGGCAACGAGAGCAGCAGCAACGACAACGGCTTGAACGAGCGACTTCATGATGACCTACCTCCAGATTTGTCTGATTTCGCGGTGAACACCCGTTCATCGCTGACAAACCGAAGTTTATGTAGGCATGTGCTTAAGAATAAGGCAGGTTTCAGGAAGACATCCTTCCCGAAACACGGGTTAACCCTATATCCATGCAGACATGGGCCGGCACCGCAAGATCGCACCACGCGAGGCCGAACCGAGCCCCATAAAGCACGAGCCCCGCAAGGCAGTACACCCTGCGGGGCTCGAAAAAAACCGCGCGGCATCGGCGCGATCAGGACAAACGATCGCGGCGTCGACAACCCGGCGCGTCAGCGCCTGCTTATTGAGTGTCCATCGGACACTTCAGGTTGCAGCCGTTCGGGTCTCCCAAATCACCCTTGCGGCGCAATGCCGACTTCTTGCCGCTCTGGTATTTCTGCGACGGCGCAGACGCCGCGAACGGCATCTGCGGATGCTCGTTCAGGCGGAACTGTTCGCTCAGGATCCCGCCGGGCACGCCCGGTGAATTCTGCGCGAACGCCAACGGCGAAACAGCAACAAGAAGCCCTGCGGTCAACGCTGCCGCGGAGAAGGGAACGGATAGTTTCATGGCGGGATGACGCCTGAACGGCGTGCTTGTTGGAACGTTGATCAAGCGGCAAGCGTAGCGCAAATCCCTCGCTGCTGCAGCGCGGTTCGCGCGCGTCCCCGTTACTGTGCGTTGCCGTCCGGCATACCGCCCCCGGCGATACCGGCGAATCCCTCCGCGATGCCGATCAGCGTCCCGCACGCGGCCGGATCGTAGCCGTCGAGATGCGCGACGCGGTCGACGAAGCGTGCATCGCGCAACAAGGCGAGCACGCCGGCGAGCGGTCGCGAATCGAGCTGCGCGCGTTCGCACGCAAAGTAATAGTCCTCGTCGACGACCGGGATGAAACCGAGCCCGAAGTGATGGGCGGCCGGCTCGACGCCGAAGCCGAGATCGGCCATCCCGCTCGCGACGAATGCGGCGATCGCCGAATGCGTGAGTTCGGCCGACGCATAGCCGTCGATACGCTCGGGATCGATGCCGATCGCGCGCAATGCAAGATCGAGCAGCATCCGCGTGCCCGACCCCGGCTGCCGATTGACGAAGCGGATGTCGTTGCGGGCGAGATCGGCGAGCCCGCCGACCTGCTTCGGGTTGCCCCGCGGCACGAACAGCCCCTGCTGGCGACGCGTCAGATGAATCAGCACGTGACGCGCGTCGTCGAGCCACGGCCGGTAGATCTGCGCGCACTGTTCGCGGAACGCGCCGCGTGGCAGATGAAAACCGGCCAGTTCGCATTCGCCGCGCGCAAGCGCCTGCACGGCCTCGACGCTCTCGCGATACTTGATGTCGACGGCGGCCTGCGCATCGACAAGCGCGGAAACGAGCGTCGCAACCGCGTAGCCGTGCGACGCATGGATGCGCACGGCGCCGTCGCGCTGCGCGAGCCGCCGGTTCAGGTCGCTCGCCACCTCGGCCGCCAGCGCGCGCAGGTTGCCGTCGAGACGGCTGCGCGCGAGCCGCTGCGCGTCGACGATCGCCTGCCCGAGCTCCGACAGCGTCGACCCCTTGCCGCGCGCCGTCTCGATCAACTCGCCGCCGACGCACGCCTCCAGCGCCCGCAGCATGCCCCACGCGTGCCGATACGACAGACCTTTCGCCTGCGCGGCCTGCGCGATGCTGCCCGTATCGGCCACGAGCTCCAGCAACGGGGCGACGTCCGACAGGCTGGCGGTGCGGCCCTCGGTGTCGCGTACGGTCAGATACGCGTCGCATTCGATTCGAATCAATTATGTACTCCGATTTCCTATTGCGACTGCGGAATCTTCCGCTTATCGTTGCTCAAAATCAATCAGGACGAAGTCCCGATGTGCACTATATGAATTAGAGGCACATATGAGACTTTGGAGGAGCATAACCGATGTCCCCGAATTCCCCTGCGCCCGACGCGCTCGTCGAGCGCCACGCGCGTGCCGGCCGCTCGCTCGTCGCGATCCTGCATGCGATCCAGGACGACGCAGGCTACGTGCCGGCAGGCTGCGTCGCGCCGCTCGCGAAGGCGCTGAATCTGTCGCGCGCCGAAGTGCACGGCGTGCTCACCTACTATCACCACTTCCGCACCGCGCCGCCCGCGCGCGTGACGATCCAGATGTGCCGCGCCGAGGCGTGCCGCAGCATGGGCTGCGAAGCGCTGGCCGCGCACGCGGAAGCGCGCACGGGTTGCCGGTTCGACGCGGCGCACGGCGATGGCGCCGACGCGCACGCGCCGGGTGACGTCGCGCTCGAATCGGTCTACTGCCTCGGGCTGTGCGCGCAATCGCCGTCGATGACGGTCAACGGCGTGCTGCACGCGAAGGTCACGCCGGAGAAGTTCGACGCCCTGCTCGCCGACGCGACCGCCCACACCCCGGAGGCCGCATGACGACGCGCATCTACGTTCCGCGCGATTCGTCCGCGCTGGCGCTCGGCGCCGACGCCCTCGCCGCCGCGATCGTCGCGGAAGCCGAGCGGCGCGGCGTCGCGATCGAACTGATCCGCAACGGCTCGCGCGGGCTGCTGTGGCTCGAGCCGCTCGTCGAGGTCGGCACGGCCGCCGGGCGCGTCGGCTACGCGAACCTGTCGGCCGCCGACGTGCCTGCCCTGTTCGACGCGAACTGGCTCGACGGCGGCGCGCATCCGAGCGGCGTCGGCCTCGTCGACGCCCTGCCCTATCTCGCGCGCCAGCAGCGCCTCACGTTCGCGCGCATTGGCCTGACCGATCCGCTGTCGATCGACGATTACCTGAAGCACGACGGCCTCGCCGGCCTGAAGAACGCGCTCGCGCTCGACGGCGGCGCCGCGTGCGAATTGCTGATCGAATCGGGGCTGCGCGGCCGCGGAGGCGCAGCCTTCCCGGCCGGCATCAAATGGCGCACCGTCCGGCAGGCCAGCGCGACGCAGAAGTACATCGTCTGCAACGCGGACGAAGGCGATTCGGGCACGTTCTCCGATCGCCTGATCATGGAAAGCGATCCGTACTGCCTGATCGAAGGGATGATCATCGCGGGCATCGCGACGGGCGCGACGCTCGGCTACATCTACGTGCGCAGCGAATACCCGCACGCGATCGCGGCACTGGAAACCGCGATCGAGCGCGCCCGTGAAGCCGGCTGGCTTGGCGAACGCGTGCTCGGCTCCGCGCATGCATTCGACCTGCACGTCGCAAAGGGCGCCGGCTCGTACGTGTGCGGCGAGGAAACGGCGCTGCTCGAATCGCTCGAAGGCAAGCGCGGCGTCGTGCGCGCGAAGCCGCCGCTGCCCGCGCTCGCTGGCCTGTTCGGCCAGCCGACCGTGATCAACAACGTGATCACGCTCGCGACCGCGCCGGTGATCTTCGCGCGCGGCGCCGCGTTCTATCGCGACTACGGGATGGGCCGCTCGCGCGGCACGCTGCCGTTCCAGCTCGCAGGCAACATCCGCTACGGCGGCCTCGTCGAGCTCGCGTTCGGCGTCACGCTGCGCGAGCTGATGTTTGACTACGGCGGCGGCACGGCAAGCGGCCGGCCCGCGCGCGCCGCCCAGGTCGGCGGCCCGCTCGGCACCTATCTGCCCGAACACCAGTGGGACGTGCCGCTCGACTACGAGGCGTACACGGCGATCGGCGCGGTCGTCGGCCACGGCGGCATCGTGCTGCACGACGACACGTCGAATCTCGCGGAACTCGCCGAATACGCGATGAAGTTCTGCGCGATCGAATCGTGCGGCAAGTGCACGCCGTGCCGGATCGGATCGACGCGCGGCGTCGAGACGATCGCACGCATTCGCCAGGGCGACAAGTCGGAGCGACAGGTCACGCTGCTGCGCGACCTGTGCGACACGATGCTCGCCGGCTCGCTGTGCGCGATGGGCGGGATGACGCCGTACCCGGTGCTGTCCGCGCTCGACCATTTCCCCGAAGATTTCGGGCTCGCCGCCGGCAAGCAAGCCGCGTCGGGTCCGGTCAAGGCCGCGGCCTGACCCAGAAGGAGCCCTGAATGTCCCTCGACACGAACAACGTCCGCCAAGGCGGCTGCGGCTCGGGCCAATGCGCGTGCAAGAGCGCCGCGCAGGCGCGCGTGCGCGATCCGTTCGACGAAACCGACTACGGTACGCCGCAACGGCATGCCGATACCGACGTAACGCTCGAAATCGACGGCCAGCCGGTGACGGTGCCGGCCGGCACGTCGGTGATGCGCGCCGCGATCGAAGCCGGCGTCAATGTGCCCAAGCTCTGCGCGACCGATTCGCTCGAACCGTTCGGCTCGTGCCGCCTGTGCCTGGTCGAAATCGAAGGCCGGCGCGGCTATCCGGCATCGTGCACGACGCCCGCCGAAGCCGGGATGAAGGTGCGCACGCAATCGGACCGGCTGCAGTCGCTGCGCCGCAACGTGATGGAGCTGTACATCTCCGATCACCCGCTCGACTGCCTCACCTGCCCCGCCAACGGCGACTGCGAGCTGCAGGACATGGCGGGCGTGGTCGGGCTGCGCGAAGTGCGTTACGGCTTCGACGGCGCGAATCACCTGCGCGAGCAAAAGGACGAATCGAATCCGTACTTCACGTACGATCCGTCGAAGTGCATCGTCTGCAACCGCTGCGTGCGCGCATGCGAGGAAACGCAGGGCACGTTCGCGCTGACGATCGCCGCACGCGGTTTCGAATCGCGCGTCGCCGCCGGCGAAAGCGAATCGTTCATGGCGTCGGACTGCGTATCGTGCGGCGCCTGCGTCGCCGCGTGCCCGACCGCCACGCTGCAGGAGAAATCCGTCGTCCAGCTCGGCCAGGCCGAGCACTCGATCGTCACGACCTGCGCGTACTGCGGCGTCGGCTGCTCGTTCAAGGCCGAGATGAAGGGCACGCAGGTCGTGCGCATGACGCCGCACAAGAACGGCCTCGCGAACGAAGGCCACGCGTGCGTGAAGGGCCGCTTCGCGTGGGGCTACGCAACGCACAAGGACCGCATCACGAAACCGATGATCCGCGAGAAGATCACCGACCCGTGGCGCGAAGTCAGCTGGGAAGAGGCGCTGACCTACGCGGCGACGCAATTCCGCAAGCTGCAGCAGAAATATGGCCGCGATTCGATCGGCGGCATCACGTCGTCGCGCTGCACGAACGAGGAAACCTACCTCGTGCAGAAGCTTGTGCGCGCCGCGTTCGGCAACAACAACGTCGACACCTGCGCACGCGTGTGCCACTCGCCGACCGGCTATGGCCTGAAGACGACGCTCGGCGAATCGGCCGGCACCCAGACCTTCGCGTCGGTCGGCCAGGCCGACGTGATCGTCGTGATGGGCGCGAACCCGACCGACGGCCACCCGGTGTTCGGCTCGCGCATGAAGCGGCGCATCCGCGAAGGCGCGAAGCTGATCGTGATCGACCCGCGCCGCATCGACGTGGTCGACGGCCCGCACGTGAAGGCCACGCACCACCTGCAGCTGCGCCCCGGCACCAACGTCGCGATGGTCAATGCGCTCGCGCACGTGATCGTGACCGAAGGGCTCGTCGCCGACGCATTCGTCGCCGAACGCTGCGACACGCGCGCGTTCGAGCAATGGCGCGACTTCGTGTCGCGCGCCGAGAACTCGCCCGAGGCCACCGCTGAGGTGACGGGCGTACCGGCCGAACGGGTGCGCGAGGCCGCGCGCCTCTATGCCACCGGCGGCAACGCCGCGATCTACTACGGCCTCGGCGTGACCGAACACGCGCAAGGCTCGACGACGGTGATGGGCATCGCGAACCTCGCGATGGCGACCGGCAACATCGGCCGCGAAGGCGTCGGCGTCAATCCGCTGCGCGGCCAGAACAACGTGCAAGGCTCGTGCGACATGGGTTCGTTCCCGCACGAGCTGCCTGGCTACCGGCACATCAGCGACGCAATCGTGCGCAGCCAGTTCGAGGAAGCATGGTCGGCCACGCTGCAACCGGAACCGGGGCTGCGCATCCCGAACATGTTCGACGCGGCGCTCGACGGCAGCTTCAAGGGGCTTTACTGCCAGGGCGAGGACATCGTCCAGTCGGACCCGAACACGCAGCACGTCGCAGCCGCGCTGTCGGCGATGGAATGCATCGTCGTGCAGGACATCTTCCTGAACGAAACCGCGAAATACGCGCACGTGCTGCTGCCGGGCTCGACGTTCCTCGAGAAGGACGGCACGTTCACGAACGCGGAGCGCCGCATCTCGCGCGTACGCAAGGTGATGCCGCCGCTCGCGGGTTACGCCGACTGGGAAGTGACGCTGCTGCTGTCGCAGGCGCTCGGCTACGACATGCACTACACGCATCCGTCGGAAATCATGGACGAGATCGCGCGGCTCACGCCGACCTTCTCCGGCGTGTCGTACGAGAAACTCGACGCGCTCGGCAGCATCCAGTGGCCGTGCAACGAAGCTGCACCGGACGGCACGCCGACGATGCACATCGACGCGTTCGTGCGCGGCAAGGGCCGGTTCGTGATCACGCAGTACATTCCGACGCCCGAAAAGGTCACGCAGCGCTATCCGCTGATCCTGACCACGGGCCGCATCCTGTCGCAATACAACGTCGGCGCGCAGACGCGCCGGACCGAGAACGTCCGGTGGCACGAAGAGGATCGCCTCGAGATTCATCCGCACGATGCGGAGGATCGCGGGATCCGGACCGGCGACTGGGTCGGCATCGAATCGCGGGCCGGCCAGACGGTACTGCGTGCGCTCGTGTCCGACCGCATGCAGCCGGGTGTCGTGTACACGACGTTCCACTTCCCCGAGTCAGGGGCGAACGTGATCACGACGGACAGCTCCGACTGGGCCACGAACTGCCCGGAATACAAGGTCACGGCCGTGCAGGTGATGCCGGTTGCGCAGCCGTCGGACTGGCAGCGCGCGTATGCACGCTTCAACTCGGAGCAGCTCGATCTGCTCGAGCGCCGCGCCGCCACGCCGGCCGCCGCGACGACGGGCAAGTGAGGACGCGATGGACATCGGACACCTGATCGACATGGCCAACCAGATCGGCGCGTTCTTCGAATCGATGCCCGATCGCGAAGAAGCGCTGGCCGGCATCGCCGAACACATCCGGCGCTTCTGGGAACCGCGGATGCGACGCGCGCTACTCGCCGCGCTCGACGATCCGTCGAGCGAAGCCGCGCAACGCGCCGCGCCGATCGTGCGCGACGCGATCGCCGCGCACCGCGCATTGCTCACGCCGGCCGCGGCCCCCGCCTGAGCGCTCCGCTACGCGGGCACCGGCATGCCCGCGAACCAGCTTTCGCAATGGCGCAGCAGCGCGGTCGCGTCGGTGGCGGTACGGCCGCGCACCGCGATATAGCCATCGGGACGCAGCAGGTAAAACGACGGCCTCGAACGGCCGTATACCTGCGCGAGCCCGTCCGTGCCGTCGCTTTCGGCATCGGCGACGCGCCAAGTTCGCACGGCGCCCGGCATGATCCGCTCCAGCCCCTGCACGAGCGCCTGCGCGTCCGCGGGCATCGGCGGCACATCGGCCGTATCGCCCGTGTCGGCACCTGCCGGCTCCTCGAGCAGCAGCAGCGTAAAGCTCGCCGGATCGTGCAGGTCGTATAGTCGCGCGGTCCCGGGCGCCCGGCCGAGCGGCCCGTCGACCACGTGCACGAGCGCGTCGGGGGCACGCTCGCCTGCGCGCGGCCCGCCGTCGAGCACGCGTTCGAGCGTGAGCGGGCTTTTCCGGTATTGCACACCGAGCTCGCTGACGGTGCGGCGCACCGCGTCACGCACCGGCCCGAACGACGCCAGCAGCGGCACGACATGATCGCGCAGCAGCTTCATCGCGCCGTGGTCGGCTTCGACGATCTGCGTGATGAAGCCGGTCTGCCGCAATACGTCACGCTCGATCGGATGGCGCTCCGCGTGGTACGTGTCGAGCAGCCGCTCCGGCGTGCCCGCGCCAAGCACGCGCGCGAGCTTCCAGCCGAGATTGAACGCTTCCTGGATACCCGTGTTCATGCCTTGCGCGCCCGCCGGGCTGTGAACGTGCGCGGCATCACCCGCGAAGAACACGCGCCCGTGACGCAGCCGCTCGACCATCCGGCTATGCAGACGGAAATACGCCGACCACGCGAGATCGCTCGGCGCGATCGACGCGCCGACGCGAGCGCGCATGATCGCCTCGCATTCGTCGAGCGTCGGGGTCGGCGGGGTCCGCGCATCGGGCGGTGCGTCGCCGCCGGGCGGCCGGTCGGCGACAAGCCGGTAGCGGCCGCCGCCCATCGGAAACAGCCCCGCGATGCCGTCCGGCGTCGTGAACAGGTGGATCTCCTCGTCCGGCCAGTCGGGTATCGCCGCGAAATCGGCGAGCAGGAAGGTCTGCTCGAACGCATGCCCGGCGAAGCCCAGGCCGAGCAGATGGCGCACCGTGCTGTGCGCGCCGTCGGCGGCGATCAGGTACGACGGTGCGAACGCCTGTTCACGACCGTCGGCGCCGCGGATCGTCACGTCGAGCGACGAACCGCCCGCGTCGCACGCGGTCAGCGTGACACCGCGTTCGACCGTCACGCCGAACCCGGCCAGGTGCTCGGCGAGCAGCCGCTCGGTGATGCTCTGGTCGAGAAACAGCAAATACGGATAGCGTGTCTGCAGTGGATCGAAATCGAGCCGCGCAATCACGCGGCCGTCCGCATGCAGTGTGGCCGCATGCGCACGATGGCCCAACGCGAGAAACGGTTCGACCGCGCGATGCTGCTCCAGCAGTTCGAGCGTGCGCGCCTGGATGCCGATCGCGCGCGAATACGGTGCGGGCGCGGCGAGCCGGTCGATGATGCGCACCGGCACGCGGGCACGCGCGAGCGCCATCGCGGCGGCAAGGCCGGTCGGGCCCGCGCCGACGATCAGCACGGGCGGGATATCGAGCAGTGTGTCAGCCATGAGAACCTCGATGACACGCGATTGTGCAAGTCTACGCCGCTCCGCGTGACGGGGCCATATGCCGACCGGCCGATCTGGGGCACCCCCGCGCAGTGTGGGAAAATACGCGCTTTCCGTCAGTTTTCGCGTCATGGATACCGCATTCGACCGAGCGTATGCCGCGCACCGCGCGGGCCGCCTCGCCGAGGCCGAGCACGGCTATCGCACCGCCCTCGCAACCAATCCCGCCGACGCCGACGCACTGCATCTGTTCGGCGTGCTGCGGCACCAGCAGGGCCAGCATGCCGAGGCGGCCGATCTCGTCGGGCGTGCGGTCGACCTGCGCCCGAACGATGCGGCGCTGCAGCTCAATCTCGGCAACGCGCTGAAGGCGCTCGGCCGACTCGACGAAGCGATCGACCGCTTTCGCAACGCGCTCACGCTCGCGCCGGAATTTCCGCTCGCGCACTACAACCTCGGCAACGCGTATGCGGCGCTGCAGCGCCACGAGGATGCCATCGACGCGTTCGGCCGCGCGCTCCGGCTCACGCCCGACGACGCATCGATCCATAACAACCTCGGCAACGCGCTGAATGCCCTCGGCCGTCACGACGACGCGCTCGCCGCATTCCATCGCGCGCTCGAGTTGCGGCCCGGGCATGCCGGCGCGCACAACAATCTCGCGATGGCGCTGAACGCGATGGGCCGGGCCGACGATGCGATCGCGCACTTCCAGGCGGCGATCGCCGCGCAGCCGCGCTTCGTCGCCGCGCATTTCAATCTCGGCAACACGCTCGAGGCGGTCGGCCGTCACGCCGAAGCCGCCGCCGCATTCGAAGCCGCGCTCGCGCTGCACCCGCCGTTCCCGCTCGCCCTTTTCGGGCTCGCGAACGCGCTGTGCGCGCAGGCACGCCAGCGCGAAGCGCTGCCCTATTACGAACGCGCGGTCGGCCTCGATCCGTCGTTCAGTCTCGCGTGGCTGAACCTCGGCAACGCGCATCACGCACTCGGCGCGCACGAGATGGCGCTGCGCGCGTACGACCAGGCGCTGCGCGTCGCTCCCGACCTCAAACTCGCGCACCTGCATCGCGCCGTCACGCTGCTGACGCTGGGCGACTTCACGCGCGGCCTGCCCGCATACGAAACGCGTCACGACACGCCGGGCGCGACGCCGCTCGGCACGCTGCCGCGCTGGCAAGGCGAGCCGATTGCGTCGCGCACGCTACTGATCCGCGCGGAACAGGGCTTCGGCGACACGCTGCAGTTCGTCCGCTTCGTGCCGCTCGCCCGCGCGCGCTGCGCGCGCGTCGTGCTCGAAGTGCAGCCGGAACTCGTCACGCTGCTCGCGCCGGCCGCGGCACGCTGGCGCGTGACGCTCGTCGCACAGGGCGCCGCGAAGCCGCTGGCGGCGGACGTCGCGTGCACGCTGATGAGCCTGCCGTTCCTGCTCGGCCTGCAGCCGGCCGACATCGTCGCGGGCAAACGCTACCTCGACGCGCCGGACAACGCGCACCGGCGCTTTCGCGGCTCGCTCGGCGGCCAGTCGAAGCGCAAGTTCGGTCTCGCGTGGTCGGGGCGCCGGCAGGCGCAGGAAAACCGCTCGATGCCGTTCGACGCGCTCGCGCCGCTGCTCGCTCTGCCGGACATCGACTGGGTCGTGCTGCAGCCGGCGCTCGACGAAGATGAACGCGCGCGCGTCGACGCGCATCCGCGCGTGCATCGCCTCGACGGGCGCCTGAACGACTTCGCCGACACGGCCGCGCTGATCGAACGGCTCGACGGCGTCGTCACGATCGACACGGCGGTCGCGCACCTCGCGGGCGCACTCGGCAAGCCGCTATGGATCATGCTGCCGTTCGCGCCCGACTGGCGCTGGTTCACCGGCGACGATTGCCCGTGGTATCCGCACGCGCGGCTCGCCCGCCAGTCCGCACCGGGGCAATGGCTCGACGTGGCGACGGCGGTCGCCGGCGCGCTGCGCGACGCCTGACCCCGGCCGAGCGCGAATGAAAAAAGGAGCGCGACGCGCTCCTTTTTTTTCATTCGACGTGACGCGACGCGGGTGGCGTCAGGCCGCCTTGTACTGGTTGCGCGACTCGGGCGTGCGATACAGCACGAGCGTCGCGATCAATCCGCAGATCGCGGCGACGCTCAGCCACAGCCCCGGGGCCGCCTTGTTGCCGGTCTGGTGGATCAGCAACGTCGAGATCGCCGGCGTGAAACCGCCGATCGTCGTCGCGAGGCTGTACGCGAGCGAGAAGCCGGCCGTGCGCACGTCGGCCGGCATGACTTCGGTCAGCGCGACGACCATCGCGCCGTTGTACGAGCCGTACAGGAACGACAGCCACAGCTCGACGGCCAGCAGCCGCAGGAACGACGGATCGGCCACGAGCCAAAGCACGGCCGGGTAGGCCGACAGCAGCGTGAGCACCGTGAACGCGATCAGCACCGGGCGGCGGCCTATGCGATCCGACAGCGCGCCGGACAACGGCAGCCAGACGAGATTGGACAGGCCGACACAGACGGTCACGACGAGCGCGTCGAGCGACGACAGGTGCAGCACTTCCTTGCCGAATGTCGGCGTGTAGGCCGTGATCATGTAGAACGACACCGTCGTCATGATCACCATCCCCATTCCGGCGATCACGACACCCCAGTTCTCGAGCATCGAACGCATGATCTCGCCCATCGTCGGACGATGACGCTTCGCGAGGAATTCGTCGGTCTCCTTCAGCGAACGACGGATCAGGAACAGGAACGGGACAATCAGACAGCCGATCAGGAACGGAATGCGCCAGCCCCACGCGGTCATGTCCTCGGCCGGCAGCGCGCGGTTCAGCAGCACGCCGACGAACGCGGCGAACACGACCGCCACCTGCTGGCTGCCCGATTGCCATGACGTATAGAACCCCTTGTTCCCCTTCGTCGCGATTTCCGACAGGTAGACCGACACGCCGCCGAGTTCGACGCCCGCGGAAAAGCCCTGCAGCAACCGGCCGAGCAGCACGAGCACCGGCGCGAGCACGCCGATCGTCGCATAGCCGGGTATCGCGGCCACCGTGAGCGTGCCGAGCGCCATCAGCCCAAGCGTCAGGATCAGCCCCTTGCGGCGGCCGTGGTGGTCGATGTATGCGCCGAGCACGATCGCGCCGACCGGGCGCATCAGGAAGCCCGCGCCGAACACGGATAGCGACAGCATCAGCGACGCGAACGCGTTGCCGCTCGGAAAATAGGTTTTCGCGATGGCCGACGCGTAATACCCGTAGACCATGAAGTCGTACATTTCCAGGAAGTTGCCGCTGACGACCCGGAACACGGTACGAACCTTCGATTCCTGGACGACGGCGTGTGTTGCTGTGGACATGTTGTTCTCTCTCGGCGCGGATGGCGCGACATCGGCGCCGTAGGGATCCGACGATGCGTGTGGCGCCGGACCGGCGCGCACGAACATCGTTGCCAGCCGGCGGCACGCCGCGCAACGATGTGCACGCCGGCATGGTCGGCAAATGATGCCACGCGAAGCCGACAATTGCCTTGGGGCCGGGGCCGCGATCAACGTCGCCGCGTTCGTCTCGTACGAATCGCCTCGAAAAACGCACGAAAATCAGATCGGTCTGATCGACAGGTCGCCGGCGACTCACCACAATGTCACGACTCGCCACGCTATTCGCGCCGCTGCCGGCATCGTCGCCCGTGTCGCACCGCGTACCGCCCTCATGATCCCAACGCCTCTCGTTCCCGTCGAAGGTCCGTTTGCCCGCCCTCGTGTCGCGCCCCTCGACGGCGTGCCGCCGTTCGGCCGTGAATGGACGTTCCGCCGCGCGCCCGGCACCCGGCTCGGCACGCGCTGCGCTGCCGTCCTGAAGACCTCGTGCATCGACGTCGAAGCACCGCATCGCACGTGCCGCTGGCAATCGCCGCCCGCCGCGCGCCCTGTGTCCGCCGGTGTAGCGGCCGTTGCGGCGCGCGCCGCCGGCCAGCACATCGAGCATGCCACCGGTCGCGCGCATGACCGGCGTGCGCGGCACGCCGCCTGCTGGAGCATTGGCGCACTCGGCATCATCGGCTGGCTGATCGCCGCGCACGAGCCGTTCCCGGGTTTCGCGCGTGCGCCTGCGATTCAGACCGTTGGCGTCGTGCCGGCGCATCCCGTGCAGTCCATGGTTGCCGTGCCAACGGCCGCGGTGGCGCCCGCCACGCCGACCATCGCGCCGGCTCAGCGCGTCGCGGCGCGGCAGGTTGCGACGCCTGCCGCGGCGTTGCCCGTCGCACGCGACGCGGCGACCAAGCCAGCACCGCGCCGCCCCGACACGACACCGAACGTTCAGCGCGTCGCCACTGCCGCGCCGCCAACGCCGCATCGTTCGGACACCAGGCGCACGGCAACGGCACGCGTGCACGCACCTTCCGCGCCGCGAGTCACCGCCCGCCCGTCAGTCACTCACCACGCGTCGCGCACGCCGACGCCCGATCGCGTCGGTTCGCCTGCGCATCCCGGCGCCCCCCACGACCCGCTCGACGATCCGCTCACGCTTATCGCGATGGCGAACGCGCTGCAGGCCGATCGCCCGGCACCGGCGGCCCATGCGCCCGTCGCCGGCTTCGACTGGACAGCGCAACTGTCCCACCGCCGCCTGACCGACGTACCGGATACGCTCACCCGCTGACAGCGCCCAACAAAAAACCCGGCGAAGCAGGCTTCGCCGGGTTTTCGTCCGTCCGTCGGTCCATCGGACCGAATCGTCACTTGTGCGCGGGCAATCCCGTTTCGGACTGCCGTTCGAGTTGCCGTACCTGCTCCTGCAGATCACGCAACTGCACCTGCGCGGCCCGCTTCTCGATCTGCAGCGCCTGCGTCTGCTCCTGCGCCGCCTTCTGCCGCTGCGCGACCTCGGCCTGCTGGCCGCGCGCGATATTCAGATCGGCCTGCAGTTGCTGCGCGCGATTCGCCTGCAGCGCGATCACGCGTTCGAGGAACGTCTTCTGCGCCTGGAGTTCGGTGCGACGAATTTCGACATCCGCGAGCTGCGCCGTCTGCTGGACGAAGTTCGCGTACACCATCTCCGCGCGGTTCTTCTCCTGCGACCTGATCACGCGCCACAGATGCTTGTCCTGAAACAGCGCGACGTAATACGTCATCTCGCGCGGATCGAACATCAGGCTTGCGCCATAGCTGCCGTTGTAGGTGGTGCGCATCTCGACGATTCGGCCGTCATGCAGCATCTGCGTGAGTTCGGCGACGTTGCCTTGCGCGGCGGCCTCCGTGGCGGACGCCGGCGCGGCGGTCGCCGCATCGCCGCTCAGGCTCGTCACCGCGGGGCGCGTGCCCGCGACCGGCGCGGTCGCGTCGGACCACGCCGCGCCCGCGTGCGCGCAGGCGGCCAGCGCAACGATCCACGTCGCGCATCGTGCAGGGGAAAAATCTCGGAAGGCCAACGTCAGACTCCGTCGAACGAATCGGGAGTCGCGATTATCGTTCAAAACGAAACGGCCGCATCTCGAATTTATCGGGATGCGGCCGGCTTTCCTGCGCGGCAATACCAGAACGGGTTACAGGCGGGTCTCGCGAGCGGCGCGCAGGAACGCATCGAGCAGCGGCGTGCAGTCGAGCAACTCGGAGCCGCCGGCACGATGAAACTCCGGGTGCCATTGCACGCCGACGACGAACGGCGCACGCCGGTAGCGAATGCCTTCGATGATCCCGTCGCCGGCCGACACGGCCTCGATGTTCAGATCGCGGCCGAGATCGCGGATCGCCTGATGGTGGATCGAGTTCACGATCGCTTCGCTGCGCCCGGGGAACATGCTCGCGAGCGTCGACGAGTCGGGGAAGCGGATGGCGTGGCGATGCTGGTCGTAATGCTCGCTCACGTGCGCATTCGCGGTCGGCACGTCCGTCGCGATGTCCTGGTACAGCGACCCGCCGAACGCGACGTTGATCAGCTGGGCGCCGCGGCACACGCCGAGCACCGGCTTGCCGGACTCGACGAACTCGTGAAACAGCTCGAGCTCGTACATGTCGCGCACGCGGTCGCCCGGCCACTCGGGGCGCGCATCCGACGCCGCGTAGGTTTGCGGCGACACGTCGGCGCCGCCTTGCAGCAGCAGGCCGTCGAGATGCTTCGCGTAGTCGCGCAGGCGGATGTTGCTCGGATGCAGCATGCCCTGGTGACCGACCGTCGGGATCATGAACACGAGCACGTCGCGCGACATCACCCAGTGCGCGATCGATTCTTCGAGATACTGCAGCGTCTTGCCGCGCAGCCCCTTCGCGCCCGGCTCCGGATGGAAGATCCGCGCCGACACGCCGATGCGCAGCGTGCGCTGCGTGATCCGCTGGCCGGCGCGATCGAAGATCCGGCGTGCGCGCGCCGCGACGATCCGGCCGAACACCGACCACGGCGTGTCGCTTTGCTTCAGGTACGCGGGCGGCGCGTTCTGCGCGCTCGCGGGCGGCGGACGCGACGTGTCGAAATCGGGCTGCGCGCCGAAACCGGGCGGCGCGGCGCCGGGTTTCGGCGGCACTGCACGGCCTTCTGCGGCAGCGCCTGTCGTGCCGGCGGCGCCCGGCTCGGACGCCGCCGTGACCGGCGACGCGCCGTCCGCCGCGACGATCTGTGCGGCGGCAGCCCGCGTGGCGGGCGCCTCCGGCGTATGCGCCGGACTGGAACGGGGGGAATCGGTAGAAGCGGAAGAGGTGCCGGGCAGACCGGCCGGGGAAGGCGTGTTTTCGCTCATGACGATGGTCTGGTACGTCGCTCGCGCGTGGTGGATTGACGAGGATTCATTATGCTTCAGTGCACGATCGCGCGGTAAACGAGCAACATCCTGTCGATATTGTTGCAACTCGTCGCATCCGCCGCGACGCGCGTCACCGGCCCCGTTCGACAACCTCGACAGTCGCCCGGGCAAACTGGACATCGGTGATATATCACAATAATATTCACGAATCGCCCACGCTACCCGATCGACCGCGCCATGATCGCGCCCTGCCCGGCCACCGCGCCGCCGCCCGCATGAACGACCTGACCGACGCCCTCCACGACCGGCCCGCCGCATCGGCGGTCAGCCTCGCCGATCGCGCGTACGCGCTGATCCAGCGCGACATCATCACGATGCGCCTGAAGCCCGGCGCCGCGCTCAACGAAGCCGACCTCGTCGCACGCACCGGCATCGGCCGCACGCCCGTCCATCAGGCCGTCCACCGGCTGGTGCTCGAAGGGCTGCTGTCCGTGATACCGCGCAAGGGGCTGATGGTGCAGCCGCTGTCGCTCGACGACATCGTCGCGGTGATCGACGTGCGCCGCATCAACGAAGCGCATTGCGTCGAACTCGCCGCCCGCCATGCGACGCCCGACGATCTCGCGCGCATGGCCGCGCTGCTCGACGACGGGCAGGCCTGCGTCGACACGCACGACGTCGAAGGCATGATGGAGCTCGACCGCGCGTTTCATCAGACGATCGCCGCGACGGCACGCAACACCGTGCTCGCGGAAATCCTGCGCGCGCTGCACGAACGCTCGCTGCGCTTCTGGTTCGTCACGCTTTCCGAGCCGCGCCACCTGTCCGAGGTCCAGCGCGAACACCTCGAATTGTTCGAACGGCTGTCCGCGCGCGATGCCGCCGGCGCACGCACGGCCGTCGAACGCCATATCGATTCGTTTCGCGCCACGCTTGTCCAACATCTTCGTCCCTGAGCCGCCCATGACCACCTTCACGCCCTTCCCTCCGCTCGCCCAGCTCGCCGCCGACCTCGCCGCCGGCCGGACCACGAGCCGCGCGCTCGTCGACGTCGCGCTCGACCGGATCGCCGATCCGGCCGGCCAGGGTGCCGCCGTCTTCACCGAAGTCGACGCCGACAACGCGCGCGCGGCCGCCGATGCCCACGACCGCCTGCGTGCGGCGGGCACCGTGCTGTCGCCACTCGCGGGCATCCCCATGTCGGTGAAGGATCTGTTCGACGTCGCGGGCCAGGTGACGCGCGCCGGCTCGCGCGTGCTCGACGGTGCGCCGCCCGCCAAGTCCGATGCGGTCGCCGTCGCGCGGCTCAAGCGCGCGGGCGCGGTGCTGGTCGGCCGCACCAACATGAGCGAGTTCGCGTTCTCGGGGCTCGGCCTGAATCCGCACTTCGGCACGCCGCGCTCGCCGTACCGCCGCGACGTGCCGGGCGACGCGCGGATTGCCGGCGGCTCGTCGTCCGGCGCGGCCGCGTCCGTCGCCGACGGGATGGCGGCCGTCGCGCTCGGCACCGACACCGGCGGCTCGATCCGCATTCCGGCCGCGCTGTGCGGGCTCACGGGCTTCAAGCCGACCGCGAGCCGGATCCCGACGCAAGGCGGCGTGCCGCTGTCGACCACGCTCGATTCGTTCGGCCCGATCGGCCTGACGGTCGCCTGTTGCGCACTCGTCGACCGCATGCTCGCGGGCCTCGAGCCGCACGTGCCGGCCGCACGGCCACTCGAAGGCGTGCGGCTCGGCGTGCTGACCAACTATGTGACGGACGGTGTCGACGCCGATGTCGCCGCCGCGCTCGACGCATCGCTGAAACACCTCGAAGCCGCCGGCGCGATCGTCACGGAAGTGCGCTTTTCCGCGCTCGACCGGTTGCCGGACATCAACCGCTTCGGCTTCTCGCCGATCGAGGCCTACGCGTGGCATCGCCCGCTGCTCGCGCAGCACCGCGACCAATACGATCCGCGCGTGCTGTCGCGCATCCTGAAGGGCGAGCCGGCGAGCGCGGCCGACTATCTCGACCTGCTCGCCGCCCGCCAGGCGATGCTGGACGAAGCGGCGCACACGGTCTGGTCGCGCTTCGACGCGCTCGTCGCGCCGACGGTGCCGGTCGTGCCACCGCGCATCGCCGAACTCGAAGCGGACGACGCCGCCTTTACGCGCACCAACGCGCTGATCCTTCGCAACCCGAGCGCGTTCAACTTCCTCGACGCCTGCGCGCTGTCGCTGCCGTGCCATCCGCGCGACGCAGCGCCGGTCGGCCTGATGCTCGCGGCCGCGCCGCATCGCGACGACGCGCTGCTCGCGATCGGCCAGGCGGTCGAAGCCGTGCTGAACACGATCCGGTGACCGCACGGGCGCAATGACGGCGGCAGATGCCCCGGACGCAGTGGCTGCGGCGGGGTGCCGCACGTGCGCTGTCAGTTTCGTGCCAGATCGTTCGCGCTAAAATCGCGCGATTGTTTATCGGACCGACCAACGACAGGAATCCCGCCGACATGAACGACTCCACGCTCGCACTCCGCCGTGAACGCCGCCTGCTGATGCTGCTCGGATGGGTGTGCATCGCCCTGCTGGCCGGCGCGCTCTATCTGCAGTACGTGAAGAACGAAGATCCGTGCCCGCTGTGCATCATCCAGCGCTACTTCTTCGCGGCGATCGGGATCTTCGCGTTCCTGGCGGCCGGGATGCGCAACTGGCGCGGCATCTGGGTGCTCGAGCTGCTGATCGCGATCGCCGCGGCCGGCGGCGTCGGCACCGCCGCGCGGCACCTGTCGATCCAGATGAATCCGGGCTTCAGCTGCGGCTTCGACACGCTGCAGCCGATCGTCGACAGCCTGCCGCCCGCCCAGTGGTTCCCCGGCATGTTCAAGGTCGCCGGCCTTTGCGAGACGGTCTACCCGCCGATCTTCGGCATCCTGCTGCCGGGCTGGGCGCTGATCGGCTTCGCCGCGATCCTGATCGCCGTCGCCTCGAGCCTCTGGCGCCATCGCCGCAAGCTGGCGGGCTGACCGGACACGCCACGCGGTCCGGCCGACCGGTCGAGGCCGCGCAGGCGCGTCGCGCCGCTCACCTGGCTGCGCCGGCGCAGCCCCGACGCGCCCGCACCCTGCCCGCCGCGCGTAAACACCTACCCCCGCCGCAACCCGGATTTCCGGGCGAACGCACGTCGCGCGACATCCGCGCGCACGCCCCGCCACGCATGCGTTTCCGGCAGATGCCCGTGCATCCGCGCCCCGATTCCGCGCGGCGGGCCTATGATCGACATGATCGCCGCCTGATAGCCCGGATCACCGCCCGGCAATGTTTCCGCCGCCTTGCGGTGCTATCTTCGCGACTGGATGGCGATCTACGTGCGCGAGGCCAGCGGTCTCTCCTCCTGCGTAACGCGCGCCCGATCCGCAATGTCGACTGGATTCATCATGACAACGCAAACCATCCGCATCCGTCACCCTCATGGCGTCCGCACGTCCCGCGGCGCCGTTCGCGCGCGCCTTCGGCGCACGGCCGCCGCACCGGATCAGTCGGGCAGCCGGCCCGCGTCGCTCCCATCCGCCCTCGTTGCCGCCGCGCCCGCCAGCCCGCGCCGCGCGTCGTGCCGCGTCGTCCCGACCGGAGCGTGCTGATGGAAGCCTGGCTCGGCGATTTGCAGCAACTGCTCGCGCACGGCGAAGCGGCCGTGCTCGTGACGGTCGCGCACACCGACGGCTCCGCGCCGCGCGAGGCCGGCACCAAGATGCTCGTCACGCGCGACACGGCCCGCCATACGATCGGCGGCGGTCATCTGGAATGGAAGGCGATCGAGATCGCGCGGCACCTGCTGAAGGACGGCGCGCACGTGCCCCACGCACGCCGGCTCGAACGGCTCGCGCTCGGCCCGAGCCTCGGCCAGTGCTGCGGCGGCGCGGTCGTGCTCGCGTTCGAGCGGCTCGACATCGGCGACCTCGGCTGGATCATGTCGCTCGCCAAGCGCGTCGCGGCGGGCGCCGCGACCGTGCGTAGCGTATCATTCGGCCCCTCGCCGGGCGCGCCCCTGCTCAGCGAGCCCGAATCGCCCGCGGCGCGCGCCGACTGCCTGCTGTGGGAAACCGGCGGCGTGTCGCTGATGACCGAAACGATCGCGCCATTTGCGTTCCCCGTCGTGCTGTTCGGCGCGGGACACATCGGCACCGCGCTCGTGAAGGTGCTGGCGACGCTGCCGTGCCACGTGCACTGGATCGACGGGCCCGACGCGGTGTTCCCGCCGGCCGACGCACTCGCCGGAATCGGCAATCTCGCGATCGACGCGATGGCCAGCCCGGCCGATGCCGTCGACACGGCGCCGCCGCATGCGTACTTCGTCGTGATGACGCACGACCACACACTCGATTTCGTGCTGGCCGAACGTATCCTGCGGCGCGGCGACTATGCGTATTTCGGGATGACCGGCTCGCGCACCAAGCGCATGCAGTTCGATCATCGGCTGGCGGCGATCGGCATCGATCCGGCCCAGCTCGCGCGGATGCGCTGCCCGATCGGCGTCGAAGGCATCGTCGACAAGGCACCCGAAGTGATCGCGATCTCGGTGGCCGCGCAGTTGCTGCAGGCCGTCGAGGCGAACGCGCCCGTGCAGGTTTCCCCACAATTCTGACCGACCAAGAACAACGCCATGACCCCGACATTCAAGGACAAGATCGCCCGCGCTCCGAAAGCGGAGCTGCACATCCATATCGAAGGCTCGCTCGAGCCCGAACTGATTTTCGCGCTCGCGCAGCGCAACGGCGTGAAGCTCGCGTACGAGTCGATCGACGCGCTGCGCGCCGCGTATGCGTTCACCGATCTGCAGTCGTTCCTCGACATCTATTACGCCGGCGCGAGCGTGCTGCTGACCGAGCAGGATTTCTACGACATGACGGCCGCGTACTGCGAACGCGCACTCGCCGACAACGTCGTCCACACCGAGCTGTTCTTCGACCCGCAGACGCACACCGAACGCGGCGTGCCGATCGAGACGGTCGTTGCCGGCATCGACCGCGCGCTCGCCGATGCCGAGCAGCGCGGGCTGTCGAGCAAGCTGATCCTGTGTTTCCTGCGCCACCTGTCCGAAGAAGATGCGCTCGCGACGTTCGAATCCGCGTTGCCGTTGTTCGAACGCTATCGCCACCGGCTGATCGGCGTCGGTCTCGATTCGTCCGAGCTCGGCCATCCGCCGACGAAGTTCGCGCGCGTGTTCGAGAAGGCGCGTGCGCTCGGGCTGAAGCTCGTCGCGCATGCGGGCGAGGAAGGTCCGCCCGCCTACATCCACGAAGCGCTCGACGTGCTGAAGGTCGATCGGATCGACCACGGCGTGCGCAGCATCGAGGACGCGGCGCTCGTCGAACGCCTCGCGCGCACGCGCACGGCGCTGACCGTGTGCCCGCTGTCGAACCTGAAACTGTGCGTGTTCGACGACATGACGAAACACACGCTGAAGGCGCTGCTCGATCGGGGCGTCGCGGTGACGATCAACTCCGACGATCCGGCCTATTTCGGCGGCTACGTGAACGACAACTACTTCGCGACGGTCGACGGGCTGCAACTGACGGACGCCGAAGTGCACACGGTGATCCGCAACGGCTTCGAGGCGTCGTTCGTCGACGCCGCGCAGCGCGATGCGCTGATCGCACGTCTCGATTCGTACTGGCAAGCCGCGTGACGCGCCGGCATCGAGGTTCGCTAGACAGATGAAACACGTCGACGACATCCGCTTCGTGGCGACCGGCTCGACCCTGCGCCACGCCGGCCGCGTGCGTGCCCCGCGCGCGCACGCCGACGCCGCGCCGGTCGCACATGCCGCCATGCTCGCGTGCGCGCTCGCCATCCGCGGCGCCCCGGCCTTCGCGCTTCGCCGCGTCGCGCATGCCCGGGCAGCACCCGCCATGCCGTCGCCCGCGCGACGCCGACCTTTTCTTCTGTTCGCCTTACCTTGATGCAGGACCATTCGTCATGACGCAAACCGCTTTCCGTTCCCAACTGCTGACCTTCAACGGCGACCCGGCCCAGTCGAGCCAGGCCGCGAACCACGAGACCGACGGCCTCCTGATCGTCGACGACGGCAAGGTCGTCGCGGCCGGCCCGCATGCGCGGCTCGCCGCGACGCTCGCGCGCGACGCGGTCGTCCATGATCTGCGCGACAAGCTGATCGTGCCCGGCTTCATCGACACGCACATCCACTATCCGCAGACGGACATGATCGCGTCCCCGGCGCCCGGCCTGCTGCCGTGGCTCGACAAGTACACGTTCCCGACCGAGCGCCGGTTCGGCGATCCGGAACATGCGCGCGAGGTCGCCGACTTCTTCGTCGACGAACTGCTCGCCTGCGGCACGACGAGCGCGCTCGTCTACTGCACCGTGCACAAGCAGTCGGCCGACGCGCTGTTCGCGGCAAGCGACGCGCGCGACCTGCGGATGATCGCGGGCAAGGTGCTGATGGACCGCAATTGCCCCGAATTCCTGCGCGACACCGCGCAATCGGGCTATGACGACAGCGCCGAGCTGATCGGCCGCTGGCACGGCAAGGGCCGCCAGATGTACGCGCTGACGCCGCGCTTCGCGCCGACGTCCACCGAGGCGCAGCTCGAGGCATGCGGCGAACTCGCGCGTCGCCATCCGGACGTGTTCGTGCAGAGTCACGTCGCGGAAAACGTCGATGAAGTGAAATGGGTGGCCGAGCTGTTCCCCGGCCACCGCAGCTATCTCGACATCTACGATCGTTACGGGCTGCTGCGCCCGCGCGCGGTGTACGGCCACTGCATCCACCTCGACGACGAGGACCGTCGCCGGATGGCCGAGACGCGCACCGTCGTCGCGCACTGCCCGACGTCGAACTTCTTCCTCGGCAGCGGGTTGTTCGACTTCGACAAGGCCGGCGAATTCGACGTGCCCGTCACGCTCGCCACCGACGTCGGCGGCGGCACGTCGTTCTCGATGCTGCAGACGATGAACGAGGCGCACAAGGTCGCGCGGCTGTCGGGCCACCACCTGACCGCGACGCGGATGTTCTGGCTCGCGACGGCCGGCGCCGCCCAGGCGCTCGACCTCGCCGATACCGTCGGCACGCTCGCGCCGCGCACCGAAGCCGACTTCGTCGTGCTCGACCCGCAGGCCACGCCGCTGCTCGCGCGCCGCACGAAACGCGCGGAGTCGCTCGAGGAACTGCTGTTCGCGTTCGCGCTGCTCGGCGACGACCGCGCCGTGTACCGCACGTATGCGGCCGGCCAGCTCGTGCACGAGCGCGGCGCCGCACGCCGCACCGCCGCCGCGTAACGCGCGCGCGCCTGCCCATGCCTGCGCCGGCGTGCGTCGCGGCGCATGCCGGCGCAACCGAATTCGCACACCGCGCACGCCCCACGGCATGCTAGAATTCGCCGCTCATTGGGGAGTAGCCGCTCCGCTCGATGCCCCGCGCCAACGGCGCGCATCGTGACGGAGGCGTCCGTCAACAGACTTGGCCTTTCGGCCATGGCGGACGCAGCCACGAAGGCCTGGCGAGACCGATGGTTCACTGCGCGCCGCATCAGGGCCCGGCGCGCGGTGGATCGTCGCTCGCACGCACAACACCGGCCCGTGGAACCCCATACGTGTCCCAAGCTTTCCTGATCTCCACCGGCGCCGTCGCCCTCGCTGAAATCGGCGACAAGACCCAACTGCTGTCCCTCGTGCTGGCCGCGCGCTATCGCAAGCCCGTGCCGATCATTCTTGGCGTACTCGTCGCGACGCTCGTGAACCACGGCTTCGCCGGCGCGCTCGGCGAATGGCTCGGCGCGCTCGTCACGCCGTCGATCATGCGCTGGGCGCTCGCGTTCTCGTTCATCGCGATGGGGCTGTGGATCCTCGTGCCGGACAAGCTCGATGCGGACGAAGCCAATGCCAACCGCTCGCGGCTCGGCGTGTTCGGCGCGACGCTCGTCGCGTTCTTCCTCGCGGAAATGGGCGACAAGACGCAGATCGCGACCGTCGCGCTCGCCGCGCGCTTCCAGGATTACATCGGCGTGGTGGCCGGCACGACTTTCGGGATGATGCTGGCGAACGTGCCCGCCATCCTGCTGGGCGACCGTTTCGCGCACCGCTTGCCGACGAAGCTGGTGCACGGCATCGCGGCCGTGCTGTTCGTCGTGCTCGGCGCGCTGGCGCTGCTGGGCATCGGGACGTGACGCGCGCAGGCACGTGGCGCGGCCGGGCGGCCGCGCCGGTGTCGATACCGCGTTACTTCGTGACCGCCGCCCCCGATGCCGGCACGGCCGGCACCGCACGCTCGTTGGCGGCCGGCGCGGCCGGGCCGCCGTGCTTGTCGACCGGCAACCGCACCGTGCGGATCGCGCCGTTCGCCAACGGGAAATCGGCGAGCGCGCTGCGCGCGAGGAACGGCATCGCATACAGCAGCGCACCGTTGTCGCCGGTGGTGCGCGCGGTCACGTTGTAGACTTCCTTGCCGGTCGCGCGCTCGGTGATCCGGATGCCGAGCGTGTAGTCGAAGACCTGATAGGTCTGCGCGACGTAGCCGGCCGGCATCGGCCCCCAGGGCCCCCACGGGCCCCACGGCCCGCCCCGCCAGTACGGCCCCGGCCCCATGAACCACGGGTCGTAGTAAACCGGCTGCGGCACCGTCACCAGATCGCTGCCGACCCCGTAGGCCAGCCCGATCAGATAGCGGGCCTGCGCGGCCGGCACCTGCCTGAATGCATACGCGGACAGCTCGTTCGCGACGATCGGCTCGTAGGTCGATTGCTCGATGCTGTGCTTCTGCGCATCCGTGCGCGTGAAGGCATACGTGCGTGTCGCGTCGCTGCCGCTCCAGTCGGAGAAGGCCGTGACCTGCGTCGTCACGTAGCTCGTGCAGCCCGTCAGCAGCGCCACGCACAGCACCGCCGCCCAGCCCGCACTCCGTTGAATCCATTCGTGTTTCATGTCGATCCTCGTCGATCCGTCATCCGTTCGTCGCACCGCGCGAACCGCACGGGATGCCGATAATACGCGGACAGCCGGAACCGGTAAAAAGTTCGCCCGGCACGCAGCCGCCAGCCTTTGTACAATGGCCCGGTTCGCCCGGCCCGCGCCGCGGGCCCGATCCCCATTCCACCGATCTCGACGACCATGTCCGACAACGCCTCCTCCACCGTGATCCGCCGCGCCGACTATACGCCGCCGGCCTTCCTCATCGATTCCGTCGCGCTCGAATTCGATCTCGCGCCGGCCCGCACGATCGTCAGGAATACGATGCGCGTGCGCCGCAATCCGGACGCGGCGCCGACGCCGCACCTGGAGCTGCTGGGCGAAGCGCTCGAATTCCTCGGTGCACACCTCGACGGCGCGCCGTACGGCGCGGTGCGCGTGCACGAACACGGGCTGACCGTCGAAAACGTGCCCGACACGTTCGAGCTCACGCTCGACAGCGCGTGCGCGCCGGACCAGAACACGACGCTGTCCGGCCTGTACGTGTCGAGCGGCAACTTCTTCACGCAGTGCGAGGCCGAAGGCTTTCGCCGCATCACCTACTTCCTCGACCGCCCCGACGTGATGGCGTCGTATACCGTCACGCTGCGCGCCGACAAGACCGCGTATCCGGTGCTGCTGTCGAACGGCAACCTCGTCGACTCGGGCGAGCTCCCCGACGGCCGCCACTTCGCGAAATGGGAAGACCCGTTCCGCAAGCCGAGCTATCTGTTCGCGCTGGTGGCGGGCAAGCTCGTCGCGATCGAGGAGAAGATCACGTCCGGCTCCGGCAAGGAAAAGCTGCTGCAGGTCTGGGTCGAACCGGCCGACCTCGACAAGACCCGCCACGCGATGGATTCGCTGATTCACTCGATCCGCTGGGACGAGAAGCGCTTCGGCCTCGAGCTCGATCTCGACCGCTTCATGATCGTCGCCGTGGGCGACTTCAACATGGGCGCGATGGAGAACAAGGGGCTCAACATCTTCAACACGAAGTACGTGCTGGCGAACCCCGAGACCGCGACCGACACCGACTTCGCGAACATCGAATCGGTGGTCGGCCACGAGTACTTCCACAACTGGACCGGCAACCGCGTGACCTGCCGCGACTGGTTCCAGCTGAGCCTGAAGGAAGGCCTGACGGTGTTCCGCGACCAGGAATTCTCGGCCGACATGGCGGCGGGCGACGACGTCGACTCCGCGGCCCGCGCGGTCAAGCGCATCGAGGACGTGCGCGTGCTGCGCCAGTTGCAGTTCGCCGAGGATGCGGGCCCGATGGCGCATCCGGTGCGTCCGGAAAGCTACGTCGAGATCAACAACTTCTACACGATGACCGTCTACGAGAAAGGCTCGGAAGTCGTGCGGATGTATCAGACGCTGTTCGGCCGCGACGGCTTCCGCAAGGGGATGGACCTGTACTTCAAGCGCCACGACGGTCACGCCGTGACGTGCGACGACTTCCGTCACGCGATGGCCGACGCAAACGGACGCGATCTCGCGCAATTCGAACGCTGGTACAGCCAGGCCGGCACGCCGCGCGTGTCGGTGCGCACCGCGTACGACGCAGCCGCGCGCCGCTACACGGTCACGCTCGCGCAAGGCTACGGCGATGCGTCGCCGGCCGCGCGCGAGACGCAGCAGGGGCCGCTGCTGATTCCGTTCGCGATCGGCCTGATCGGCCGCGACGGTCGCGACCTGCCGTTGCGTCTCGACGGCGAAGCGGCCGCGTCGGGCACGACGCGCGTGCTCGACTTCACCGACACCGAACAGACCTTCACGTTCGTCGACGTGCCGGAGCAGCCGCTGCCGTCGCTGCTGCGCAATTTCTCGGCACCGGTGATCGTCGAGTATGACTACAGCGACGACGACCTCGCCTTCCTGCTCGCCCACGACAGCGACCCGTTCAACCGCTGGGAAGCCGGCCAGCGCCTCGCGACGCGCGCGCTGCTGACGCTCGCCGCGCGCGCCGCCGCGAACGAGCCGCTCACGCTCGGCGGGAACTTCGTCGCCGCGTTCCGCCGCGTGCTGACCGATGAAAACCTGTCGCCCGCGTTTCGCGAACTCGCGTTGACGCTGCCGTCGGAAACCTATCTGGCCGACCAGATGGCGGAAGCCGATCCGGCCGCCGTGCATCGCGCGCGCCAGTTCGTGCGCCGCCAGCTCGCGACCGCGCTGCGCGCCGAGTGGCTCGCCGCGTACGAGCAGCATCAGACGCCGGGCGCGTACGCGCCGACGCCCGACGCATCCGGCCGCCGTGCGCTGAAGAACCTCGCGCTCGCGTATCTCGCCGAACTCGAGGATCCGGCCGACGCCGTGCGCATCGCGACCGCGCAGTACGACGCGGCGAACAACATGACCGATCGTGCCGCCGCGCTCGGCGCGCTGCTGTCCGCCGCAGCATCGGGCGCGAACGACGCGGCCGCACACGCGCTCGACGACTTCTACCGTCGCTTCGAGAAGGAAGCGCTCGTGATCGACAAGTGGTTCGCGATGCAGGCCGCGCAGCGCGGCACGTCCACGCAGCCGACGCTCGCGAAGGTCCGCAAGCTGATGGCCCACCCCGCGTTCAATCTGAAGAACCCGAACCGCGCACGCTCGCTGATCTTCAGTTTCTGCGCGGCGAACCCGGCGCAATTCCACGCGGCGGACGGCTCGGGCTACGCGTTCTGGGCCGAACAGGTGCTCGCGCTCGACGCGATCAACCCGCAGGTCGCCGCGCGCCTCGCCCGCTCGCTCGAACTGTGGCGCCGCTTCACGCCGGCGCTGCGCGACCGGATGCGCGAGGCGCTCGAGCAGGTCGCCGCCGGCGCGAAATCGCGCGACGTGCGCGAGATCGTCGAGAAGGCCCTCGCGTAACCGTCACGCACGCGATCGCGTCGCGTGCCCGTGCGACGAAGCCGGCGCCGCCCCGTTGCGGCGCCGGCTTTTTTGTCGTCTGAAGGTTGGCGGGGTCGGAGCGGGACCATACGTTCAGGCGCCCGGTTTTCCTGTCGCTTTCGCGCCGAACCGCCGCGCCACGCACGCCGGCACCCGGCCGGGGCAGCCGACCGACCATGTAACCGGACGAAAAAAGGCGGCGGCTCGGGAGGCGCGCCGGGTAAAATTGCGGCAATTCAAGGATTCTTTGGCCTTTCGGAGTCTGTCATGTCCATTGCCCGCCGCACCACGCTGTCCAAGTTCCTGATCGAGCAGCAGCGTGAGACCAACAACCTCCCCGCCGACCTCCGCCTGCTGATCGAAGTCGTCGCCCGCGCGTGCAAGGCGATCAGCTACAACGTGTCGAAGGGCGCGCTCGGCGATGCACTCGGTACCGCCGGCAGCGAGAACGTCCAGGGCGAAGTGCAGAAGAAACTCGACATCCTGTCGAACGAAATCCTGCTCGACGCGAACGAATGGGGCGGCAACCTCGCCGCAATGGCGTCGGAAGAAATGGAAACGTTCTTCCCGATCCCCGCGAACTACCCGCGCGGCGAATACCTGCTCGTGTTCGACCCGCTCGACGGCTCGTCGAACATCGACGTGAACGTGTCGATCGGCACGATCTTCTCGGTACTGCGCTGCCCGGACGGCAAGCAGGCCACCGAGGAATCGTTCCTGCAGCCGGGCACGGAGCAGGTCGCGGCCGGCTACGCGGTGTATGGCCCGCAATCCGTGTTCGTGCTGACGACCGGCAACGGCGTGAACTGCTTCACGCTCGACCGCGAAGTCGGCTCATGGGTGCTCACGCAAAGCAACATGCAGATCCCGGCCGATACGCGCGAATACGCGATCAACGCATCGAACGCACGTCACTGGTATGAGCCGGTCCAGCGCTACGTCAGCGAATTGAACGCCGGCAAGGAAGGCCCGCGCGGCGACAACTTCAACATGCGCTGGATCGCGTCGATGGTGGCCGACGTGCACCGGATCCTGAACCGCGGCGGCATCTTCATGTACCCGGCCGACAAGCGCACGCCCGATCGTCCGGGCAAGCTGCGCCTGATGTATGAAGCGAACCCGATGTCGTTCATCGTCGAACAGGCCGGCGGCGCCGCGACGACGGGCACGCAGCGCATCATGGAAGTGCAGCCGACCGGCCTGCACCAGCGCGTGCCGGTGTTCCTCGGTTCGAAGAACGAAGTCGAGCGCGTGACCAGCTATCACAACGAAGGCGAAGGCAAATAAATTTGCACTGCAGCACTAGACGGAGGTGCGAGACGCCAGTACAATCGCGCCTTCGCGATGTGGCCCTGACAGGCTGCATCGCAGTGAAGTGAAAGCGGGAAGTCCGCCGGATCGATGGTTTCGCGAAGCAGCCGCAGCAAGCTGAAAAAAATTTCGCAAAACCTATTGCCAAGATCTCGGATTTCACCATATAATTTCATTTCTCTGCTGCCGGTGTAGCTCAGTTGGTAGAGCAGCGCATTCGTAATGCGAAGGTCGTAGGTTCGACTCCTATCTCCGGCACCAAGATATAAAGGCCTGATAAGCATCGCTTATCAGGCCTTTTCTCTTTTCCGGCGACGATTTCCGATACACGAAGTCCTGCGCCCCCTCCCCGTCATTTCCGCTTGCGGGCATCTCCCGACTCCCGCGCCGCGCACCGCCGATTACAATCGCCGAACCACCCGGCCCTTCCCCCGCATCATGCGCATCTGGCGCCTCGAACGACCCAACCTCGGCGGACAACTGGACGTGTCCCGCGCGACCGGTCTCGTCACCGCGATCGGCGGCAGCGAGCCGAATGCGTTCGCCGCGGAAATCCTGAAGCTGTTCGACGATGCACTGTCCGTCACGCAGTGCACGATCTTCGCGTACGAGTTCGGCAGCCGGCCACGCACGGTGTCGGTCGCCGATCATCGCGGCGGCCGCTACCTGCGTGACGTCGCCGACACCTACGTGCGACATTTCTATCCGCTCGACGGCAACCAGAAGATCGTCTCGGCCGCGGGTCGCGGCACCCACCGCCGCGACGTGCTGCTGCATCAGCAGGCCGGCGACGAGATCTGCCACGACGCATATCGGGCAGCCTGCTATCGCGGCCCCGACGTGTCCGATCGCCTCGCGTTGCTGATGCAGCCGAACGACTCGACCTGGCTGTCGATCAACCTGTATCGCGCGCATCGCAGCGGCGCGTTCCAGCCGCGCGAGATCGCGGCCATCGAAACGCTCGCACCGCTGATCGCGCAGGCCGCGCAGCATCACTACGCGCTCGCCGGCGCGGCGCAGATCGGCATCCCGCAACTGATGCTCGCGCGGCTGCGCGGCGCATGCCCGGCACTGTCCAAGCGCGAACTCGACGTGCTGCGCGGCGTGCTCGAAGGCCAGACCGCGCAGGAGATCGGTGAAACGATCGGCGTGAAGGCCTCCAGCGTCGTCACCTATCAGAAGCGCGCGTACCGGCGCCTCGGCATCTCGAGCCAGCGCCAGCTTTTTGCGCTGTGCCTGCAACCCTGAACCGCGCTCGCCGATCCTGAACGCGTCGGGGGTAAATCCCGGCCCGCCGCCGGCCGTACGCTGTACCCGGAATGGGGACAGCGGTGTTTGGTATGGCTTTCATACTGCATCCAGCCTGCCGCACGCATCGCATCGCATCGCATCGCATCGCATCGCATCGCATGGTCGAGCGTGCGCAATCCAACGTGCAACCTGGAAGCCAACGATGGGCATCGAATTCAAGCCATATCCGTTCGTCGCCGCGCGCCATCCCGCGCATCTGCCGACCTGCAGCGACGGTGTCGACGTGCAGCGGCACCGCGTCGCGATCGTCGGCGGCGGGCCGGTCGGCCTCGCCGTCGCGCTCGGCCTCGCCAATCACGGCATCCGCAGCGTGCTGCTCGAAGCCGACGATTCAGTCTGTCACGGCAGCCGCGCGATCTGCATCTCGCGACGCAGCCTCGAGATCATCGAGCGGCTCGGCGCACTCGATGGTTTCCTTCGCGTCGGACTGCCGTGGAGCGGCGGACGCAGCTTCTATCGTCACGACGAAGTGCTGCATTTCACGATGCCGCAGGACGAAAACCAGAAGCTGCCGCCGATGGTGAACCTCGCGCAGTATCACATCGAGCAGTTCCTGCTCGACGCCGCACTGCGCCGCCCCGAACTCATCGAAATCCGCTGGCAGACGAAGGTCGCCGGCGTCACGCAGCGCCCGGACGGCGTGCGTCTCGACGTCGATACGCCGCTCGGCGGCTACGCGCTCGATGCCGACTGGGTCGTCGCGAGCGACGGCGGGCGCAGCACGATGCGCGATGCGCTCGGCCTGTCGCTGCACGGAACCAGCTACGAAGGCCGCTACGTGATCGTCGACATCGCGCTCGACAGCGATCGGCCGACCGAGCGGCTCGCCTACTTCGACCCGGCGTCGAATCCGGGCTCGACGGTGCTCGTCCACAAGCAGCCCGACAACGTGTGGCGGATCGACTACCAGCTGCGCGACGATGAGGATCCCGAAGCGGCCGTCAAACCCGAGAACGTGATCCCGCGCGTGCAGAGCCTGCTCGACATGATGGGCGAGCGCGGCGACTGGTCGCCGATCTGGATCACGATCTACAAGGCGAACGCGCTGACGCTCGAACGCTACCGGCACGGCCGCGTGCTGTTCTGTGGCGACGCCGCGCACCTCGTGCCGATCTTCGGCGTGCGCGGCGCGAACTCGGGCATCGACGACGCCGACAATGTCGCGTGGAAACTGGCGTACGTGATTCGCGGCCTCGCGTCGGACGCGCTGCTCGACAGCTATTCGGACGAGCGCGTGTTCGCGACGCACGAGAACCTGCGCTACGGCACCAAGAGCACCGAGTTCATGGCGCCGCCGTCGTTCGCATTCGACCTGATGCGCAAGGCCGTGCTGACGCTCGCGGCCCGGCATCCGGCGTTGCGTTCGCTGATCAATCCGCGTCAGACATCGGCCATCGCTTACACGGCGTCGCCGCTCAATGCGGACGAACGCGATGCGTTCTTGGCTGGGCCGCCGCCCGGCACGGTACTCGCCGAATGTCCGCTGATGCTGCAGGCGTCGAGCGACATCGGCAACGACAACGGCGCACGTCGCGGTCACCTGACCGATCTCGTCGGCGCGTGCTTCACCGCGTTCCGCTTCACACGCGACGGTGCGTCCGATCCGTCGTTCGCCGATCTCGAACGACGCCTGCACGACGCCGACATACCGTTCGCGCTGGTCACGCTCGCGCGGCACGCGGCACCGCAACATCCGCGATGCGGCGGCTACGATGCCGACGGCCGGCTGTTCGACCTGTACGGCGCGCGCGACGGCACCGTCTATCTCGTGCGTCCGGACGGACATGTGCTCGGCCGCTGGCACGATGCGCGCGTCACCGACCTGAGCGCCGCACTCGAACGCGTGCTGCACCCGCACACGTCATCCGATCCTCAGGAGAACGCATGATGACCGACACCGAACGCGACATCCTTTACACCGACCTGTGCCGCACGATGACTCGCATCGGCGAAACCGATGCATCGCTCTTTCTCGCGCGCTTCGCACTGCTCGCGATCGAGGCGATCGGCGACGCGGCGACCGTCACCCGCCTGATTGCCGACGCCGGTGACGGCCTGCCCGACACCGACGCATCGACGCCGACGCACGGACGATGACACATAGCGCTCCTTTCCTTACAGATTCATTGCGTAGACAGACGAATCCCCTGGAAAAACCCGTTAAGGGTGCATAACATTACTTAACGATTCCGACCCGTCTATCGCGTTACATTGCGTGGGCGGCGCGGCGGGTCGCATGCCGCCTTCATGCAGCTTGCGGCGAAACAGCCGACGTCCGGTCATTTCGACTCAACACAAGGAGAGGATCACCATGACTCATGGCTTGATTATGTGGCTCATCATCGGCGCGATCGCCGGCTGGCTGGCGGGTTTGCTCGTCAAGGGCGGCGGGTTCGGCCTGATCGTCGACATCATCGTCGGTATCGTCGGCGCGGTGATCGGCGGCTGGCTGGCGGGGGTGCTCGGCATCAGCCTCGGCAGCGGCTTCATCGGTTCGGTGATCGTCGCGGTCATCGGCGCCGTGATCCTGCTGTTCGTGATCCGGCTGTTCAGGCGCGCGGCCTGACGATCTTCTCGCGCGCCTTCGGGCGCGCTTTCGTTTCGTATCTGCATCGAAGCGGCGCGCGGCACCGCCCGCGCGCCACCTTCCGCTTTCACCGGCGCTTGCCGCCTTGCAACCAGCCGTCGAGCACGTCGGTCGTCAGCAATCCGCTGCGCGCCTCGCGTGCGCCATCGCGTCCGATCCACACGGTACGCGGCATTTCTCCCCGCCACCTCGCATCGAGTGCCGCTCGCAGGCGCTCGGGCATCGGCTCCGCATTCGCATACTGCGCGACCTGCGGCGGCAGGTTCATTTGCGCGAGTGCCTGTGCGATCGCCGCACCGTTGTCGTCGTACGCGTCCATCGAAACCATCGCGAGCCGCACGTCCGGATGCCGGCGCTGCCACGCGACCAGATGCGCGGCGTTCTCGCGGCAGTAGCCGCAATCGAGCGACCAGATCTCGACCGCGAGCGGCCGTTCGGGCGCCGTCGCGTACAACTTCGCGACCTCGGCCGCGCGCAGCGGTTGCAGTTCACCGGCCCATGCGGGCAGGCTCGCAAGCACGGCGCCGATCGACACCATCAGCCGTTTCATTGCGCTCCCTCCACGGGAATGAGCCGATAGCCGTCGTAACGCGTGCGCCACGACAGGTAGATGCGTCCTGCATCGTCGAGCAGTTGCGGGTTGTCGCTCGCGCCCGACGTCGACGCGATCACGCGTGGCGCCGACCAGTGCTCGCCGCGATCGTCCGAGCGGCGCAGCTTGATCTGCATCGTGTCGCCGTCGAACGCCTTCCATGCGAGCCACACGACATCGCCGTGCGCGACGAGCGCCGCATGCGATGCCTGCTCGGCCGGTACCGACGGATTCGCGCCGAACGCCCAGGGCGTGCCGAGCGGCCGGCCATCGGCGCCGATGCGCGAGTAGAACACGTCGGCGCGATCGTCGACGACGCCGAACCACGCAATGTGGCGCGTGCCGTCCGGCGTGATCGCGAGCGCCGGCCCGTGCTCGGGGCACGCCTCGACGTGCCAGTTCGAAAACGTGGCGCGCACCGGCACGACGGGCTCCGACGCCGACACGGGCAACACCGCGAGCGCATGATCGCGGATCTGCCCCGGGAACACGTTGCGCCACACCGCTTCGATATGTCCGGCCGGATCGATCGCCATCGCGATGCGACAGCATTCGCATGTGTGATCGGTGACCTTGCGCTCGGGCTCGAACGACGCGCCGCCGTCGCGCGACACGGCGTAGTACACGGCCGCGCCGTCGTACGTCTGCCCCGCCGCCTTCGCCGAGACGAGATCGCGCTTGTCGATCCACGCGATCGCGATGTTGCCGGCCGGATCGACCGCCATCATGTCGAAGCGATGCGTGATCGCCTGCCGGTCGCGATGCACGGTGACGGGCACGCTCCACGTCGCGCCGCCGTCGAGCGAACGCGAGAAGCGCACCATGCCCGTGTACGGCGCATCGAGCGGCATCGACCACGACACGTACACCGCGCGACCGTCCGGGCTCGTCGCGATCTTCGGGCGATTTTCCGCACTCGTGTAGATCGGCTCGGGCATCGCGTTGACGGTCGTGGGTGCGGACAGCGTGCGGCCCGCGTCGTCCGAGCGCGCGACAACGACGTGCGCGCCTTCGACCCATGCGACCCACAGCCGGTGCCGCGCGTCGAATGCGGCGCCGGTCGCGAGCGGCTGCTTCTGCTGCGCCGGCGCGGCCTGCATGCTCATGTGCGCCGCATGCGGATCGACGGCGTTCGGCGCGTCGTGCGCGCGTGCGGGCGACAGCGCCGCGAGCCACAGCGCGCAGCCTGCCGCGAACGATTTCACAGCGACCATTTCAGTTCTCCGAAGAAAGTGCGGCCCGGATACGGGTGGAACACGTAATAGCGGCGGTCGGTCAGGTTGTCGATGCCGAGCGATGCGGTCCAGTGACGGTCGAACCGGTAGCGCGCCTTCAGGTCGACGACCGTGAAGATGCTCGTGCCGCCGTACACGTCCGGATTCACGTCGCCGTTGTCGAGCGTATTGAACTGGCGGCCCGAGTAGCGGACGCCGACGCTCGCGAGCCAGTGCTCGTCGAAGCGGTACGACGCGAGCAGGTTCGCGCGCATGCGCGGGATGCGCGGAAAGCGCGAACCGACGTAAGCCGGATTCGCAGTGTCGGCCAGAATCTGCGCATTGCTCGCCGACACGTTCGCGTCGATGTCGAGCCCGCGCAGCCCGACGTTCTGACCACTGAATGCGAGTTCGACGCCACGTACGCGCACCCGATCGACGTTCGAGATGTTGGTGACGGTCGACGCGCCCGACACCGTCGTCTGGCTGTAGATCGAATCGCGCAGGTCGCTCTGGAACACGCTCGCGCGCACGACGCCGACACCCACGTCGCGCTCTGCCGTGAAGTCCCAGTCGATCGCCTTTTCCGGGCGCAGGTTCGGGTTGTTGTTGACGATCGCGTTGTTCGAGATCGTGCCCTGGAACAGTTCGCCGACCGTCGGAAAGCGCGTGCCGGTCGCGAACGACAGTCGGAAGCGCCAGACGTCCGTCGCGTCCCATTGCAGCGCGACTTTCGGCGACAGCGCATTCGCGCCGCGGTCCGCGTAGCCGAGCATGCCGTTGGCGTTGCCGAGCGCGCCGCCGTATGCGTCCCAGCGCTCGTAGCGCAGGCCGAGGGTCGCGAGCCAGCCGGGCGCGAAACGCCACGCGTCCTGCGCGAACAGCGCCTGCGTGCGCGTGTCGCCCCGGTAGACGCTCGCGAGCGACGTAGTCGGCCCGGCCAGCCAGTCGGCCGTGTTGTACGTGACGTTGCGCAGGAAATAGTTGTCGTAGTGATAGCCGAACGTGAATGCGTGGCCCTTCACTTCCGGCGCCTCGGCCTTCAGGTCGAACGTGCGCCAGCCCGTGCCGTCGCCCTGAAACAGCGTGCCCGCCCCGCCCTGCACGGTCGACGCCGCGCGCAGCACGTCGCGCGACACGTCGTATGCCGACACCACGCCCGACAGCCGCCAGCCCGAATCGAGCCGGCCGTTCAGGCCGAGCGCGTACAGCCAGTTCTCCTGGTCGCCGCGCTGCGGCGCGAACGCGCTCGGCGCGACGGTCATGTTCCGGCCGCCGATCGACACGTTGCCGCCGTAGACGGGATTGCCGGCCGCATCGCGCAGGAAGGTCTCGCCGTGCTGCCGGTAATGGTTTTCCCAGTGCCCGAGCGTCAGCGTCGCGTCGACGCGGTCCGTGAACGCGTAGCCCATCCGCACCGTCCCGTTGAGCTGCTCGGTCCGCTCGATGGTCTGCGCGCCGACGATCGTGCGCGGCTTGCCGTTCGGCCCGATGTCGGTGGCCGCCCCCGTCACCGGCACCGCGGCGCCGAGCTTCGGGTTGTAGGCTGAATTGGGGCTCGCATACTGCATCGGCTGGCCGTTGTTCTCCAGCCGGTCGAGCGACAGCGAAAACCAGAACTTGCCGATGCGGTTCGCGATCCGCGCGGTCTGGTGATTGCCGCCGAAGCTATCCGCGAAGCCGTAGCCGTCGTGATAGCGCTGCGTGAAGAACTGCGTCGACAGCGACGCCTCGAGTGCGTCGGGGCGCCGCGTCGTCAGCAGCACGGTCGAGCCGATCGCATTGCCCGGATACAGCGCGGAAAAGGGACCATACAGCACGTCGACGCGCGCGATATCGTCGGGCGCGATCAGCGACCAGCGCGGCGGATACGCATAGCTCGACCCGAGCAGGTTCGACAGCAGCAGGCCGTCGGCGTAGACGAGCCCGCGCGCGCTCTGCAGCTCGTTGAAGTCGCGGCCGGCGAACACGCTGTTGCGGTCGCCGATGTAGCGCTTGCGAACCATCAGGTTGGGGGCGTACTTCAGCGCGTCCTCGGTGGTGACGTTGGTGTGCGCGTCGATCTGCTCGCGCGTGATCGACTCGACGACGGCCGGCGTATCGGGATCGACGGGTTGCCGCCGGGCGGTGACGCTGACGGCGGTCAGCGTGTCGCCGGTCGGCGCGGGCGCGGCAACCGGTGCGGCATGGCCGGCCGGGTCGCCCGGACCGCCGGGCGCCGGGTCGGCGGATACGCCATCGATCGTGGCCGCCTGCGCGGCAGGCCAGGCAAAAACGGCCGCGCAGGCGAGCGCGAGCCGGCCGCGCGACGGCCGCGCGGCGAAGGTGAACGACATGGATGAATTCCTGAAAACGTGACCGGACACCGCCGGGCGCGAGCCGACGCGCCGCGCGCACACGGCGCGGCGCGCGGACCGGGCCGCGGGCGGCACGCGCGCCACCGGGGCGCGCGGACGATATCAATCAGATCGGGACGTTTTCAGGCGGACCGCGCGGCTGCGCGAGACGGATGCCCTTGCGGGGAAAAACAGGAACGGCCGGGGCGGCGGCCCGGTATGCGAAGGCGCGCACGAAGCCCGGCAACGCAGGCAGGCTCGTGCCGAGCGCCACGTTCGCCGCGAAGCCGGGACAGTACACGCAGTGCGGCACGCCGGCATGGTCGAACGACGACGTGCCGCGGTCGTCGCCCGACTGCGCGAGGACGATCTGACGCGCACCTGCCGCACTGCACAATTCGAGCGTGAGCTCGCCGGAACCGTTCGATGCGAGACGCGCGTAGCCGACGACGGGCGACAGTACGTTCAGTACGAGCGCCAACCATACGAGGCCGATCCATCGCGTCGTTCGTTTCATCACGGTCCAGGAAAAAGTGCGCGCAAGTATAACAAGCGGCCCGATCGTTGCCGACGTGCGAGGTGCAATAGCCGGCATCGCACGGTGCGCAGCAGCGCATGTGCCGTTAATACAACAGAGACAAAATCTAACGATTCGCCTCTGGCATAAATCCGAGCGCGAGGTTGATAATTATTGAACCTGCTGGAGAAACGACCATGGACGAAAGACCAACCCGCATGCCCCCGCCCGAGCAAGTGATGAGCCCGGATCCGGAACCCGTCGGCGTGGAATTCCTCGCCGAGTTGCCCGAGTATGTCCGGGCATTCTTCGACGAGCAGCACAAGCTGTACTCGCCGAAGTGAACCTACGTTCCGTTCTGTAACCGCCACGTGTCGATCGATATCGTGCGGTTCATCGCTGCGTTTTCGGCGCAGATCGCTTCGCACCCGGGCTGCAACGGCCTGACGGTGCCGGATCAGCGCGTCCGCTGATTCTTCTGTCGCGTCGTTCCGCCGCGCGACTGTCTTCGTCTATCCTTCTGGTTTTCCACCTCCGGCCCGTCCGGTTCTCCCGATCGTTCCGATGAAACAAGCCATTCGTGCCAGCGTCGCTGTCGCCGCGCTCGGCGTCGCCCTTTTTTCGTCACCGCACATCGCACGCGCGGACGGCGACGACACCGCGCTCACCAATCTCGTCGCGCTCGCATCACAGCGGCTCGCGCTTGCCGAACCCGTCGCGCGATGGAAATGGGCGAATCACAAGGCGATCGAGGACCAGCCGCGCGAAGCGGCACTGCTCGCATCGGTCGAGAAGCGCGCCGCACAGTCCGGCGTGGATCCGGCGTTCGCGCGCACGTTCTTCGAGGATCAGATCGCCGCGAGCAAGGACGTGCAGAACGCGCTCTTTGCAACGTGGCGCGCGACGCGGCCGCCGGAAGGCTCCCCGCCCGACCTCGCGACCAGCACGCGGCCGGCGCTCGATCAGCTCACGCAAAAGATGCTGGCCGGCCTCGCGCAAGTCGCACCGCTGCGCGACGCACCCGACTGCCAGGCGCGGCTCGCACGCAGCATCGCGAACTGGAAGACACTGACCCGCTACGACCGCACCCAGACGCAGGCGCTCGGCATCGCGCTGTCGCACGTCTGCTCCGCCGGCGGCGCCAGTGCGATCGGCTGACGGCGCACGGCCATTGCACGCGGCAGCACGGCCGTGCTCAGTCGGCTGGCGTGAGCGCCGCTAGCGGAATCAGTTGCAGGCCGCGCGCGAGATGCGTCTGCAGCAGACGATGGGTATGCGGTTCGAACGCACCGTCCGCGCCGTCGGCCACGAGCCGCGCGGCCGCATCGAGCGATTCGGCCGCACCGAGGTAGCGCCAGGCGTCGATCACGTGAAACAGGCGGCGCTCGCCGCTCGCCTCGAACGCGACCGGGCCGTCGAACGGCCAGGGCGCATTGCCGGCACGGCCACTTTCGGCCGTGGGACGCCGGTTGTATGACGGACGCAGGCGAGCGATCCACTGCGCTTCCGCAAGCATCGCGCCGAGCTCGTTGCCGGTCTCCCGCCATTCGACGCGCCGCACCTGCTGCGCAATCCGCATTTCCTTCGACGAACGCCGCTCGCCGGTCAGCAGCGCACGCAAGCGCTGCCGCACGCGCACGCTGCGGCCGACGTACAGCGCTTCGTCGCCCTCCCCGAACAGCGCGTACGCGCCGCATCCGGCCGGTGCGGTATCGAGCCACGCTTCGGTCATGCCGCCCGCGAGACGGAAGTGACGCGTCGTGCGCGTAATCTGGTCGCGCAGACGCTCGAGCGGCACGATCTCGTGCAATTGCCGCCAGAACTGCCAAAGGAGATCGGCATCCGCGAGCGCCCGGTGGCGGGCGGCGGGGACGAGACCGTGGCGTTCGATCAGCGCATCGAGTCCGTGTCGCGCCTCCCGCGGAAACAGCGCACGCGACAGCCGCACCGTGCACAGTACGTCCGGATTGAACGCGAAGCCGGCGCGCTCGAATTCGGCACGCAGGAAGCCCCGGTCGAAGCTCGCGTTGTGCGCGACGAACAGCTTGCCGTCGAGCCGCTCGAACAGCACGGGCGCGAGCGACGCGAACGACGGCGCGTCGCGCACCATCTCATCGGAAATGCCCGTCAGTTGCTGGATGAACGGCGGAATCGATTGCCCCGGGTTGACCAACGTCGTCCATGTCGACACGCCCAGCGGGCCGATTTCGACCACGCCGATTTCAGTGATGCGGTGCTCGGCGGACGAACCACCGGTGGTTTCGAGGTCGACGAAGACGAGCGGCTGTTCGCAGGCGGGATCTGACGGGCTGAAATCGGACATAAAAGGCGGGAGAAACGATGCTTCCGTGAGTATGCACCGGCAGGCGTGTTCGCGACCAGTCCGAAGCGGATTCGATTCACCGGTCCCGGGTTTTCGTGCCCCGAAAAGCAAAAAGCCCCCGCGATGCGGGGGCCGGACGAGTTCGGCAATGCGTGGCGCGTCAGACCGCCTGGATATTCGCTGCCTGCTTGCCTTTCGGCCCGACTTTCACTTCGAAGGAAACGCGCTGGTTTTCCTTCAGCGTTTTGAAGCCGTCCATGCGGATTTCGGAAAAGTGCGCAAACAAATCTTCGCCGCCATTGTCGGACGTAATAAAGCCGAAACCTTTAGCATCGTTAAACCATTTTACGATACCGGTATCCATACCTTCGTTCCCCACTCGATTAGATCAAAAAAGCTACTGTTTATAGCCGCTTCCCGAAATCCCGCAACGGCGCGCCGACACTCACCCCCAGCGCTCCGCCCGGGGACGGAGTGCTGACTTTATAAATTGGACAATCCAGGCGCGTCAAGGGAATTTTTGGCGCTTTCTTTATCAAAAAAACGTCAATACCACTGGAATCGGTACACCATCGTCTTTTATTAATTGATCCGCATCAAAAACCTGTCAATATTACCGGGATCGAATCCCACATAATCAAAACCGTGAAAAACCTACCGGGGACAAATCGGGCCGGTAAAATCCTCGGGTTTTTTCCGGATTGCGAAGAACGAGGGACGTTGCGATGCTGGTGCAAGGCAATGGAAGGAGAAGGTCATGTGGCTGGACGGAATCAAACGCTTCGCGAGCCGACTCGCACGCGTGCGCCGCAAGTCCCGCGCGTTGGCCGAGTCCCGCGACACACCTTGCGACACTGAATTCGACCCGACCTGGCACGGCGATCATTGGCAGAACCTGCTGGCGTCACCGCTGGACGCCCGTCACTACGTGATGGAAGACTGGACGTATACGCCGCCGCAACCCGAAGCCGACGACACGCCGCCGACGGGCAAGCGCAAGCGACGCTCGTACACGCAATAGGGACCTGGAAGACGGGCAAAAAAAAGCGCGACTGGGAAGTCGCGCCGACAAAGGTTTGGAGATCTTTTCCGTCAACGAAAAAGTCTGCTTCGGAAAGCAGAGATCGCAGTATAGCGAGAGAACATCCTTTCATTATCCATGCTCCACACAAACCTCTATTGCCGATGTGTCAATAATCGCGCCAGGCCTAATTCCGCCCGCCAGTGAGTGCCTGTCGCGACCGCGCAACGTCCACGACACCCTTTATGCAGTCCTGAGCACCTTCTCCGCCTGCTGCGCTGCCGCAACGCCTTGATGGCCGGGGCTCCCGGCGCATACACTTATTCTTGCGGGATTCAAAATACAGTATTGCCGGAAGCAATTTTCTTCTGCACCCGGCCCCATCCGTACACTGCAAATGGATTTCCGATGAGGGTGCCGCGCTCCACGCGCACGGCGTCGCCGACCCGCGACGCCGCCGATGCCCGCAGCAGGTTCGATCGACATCATCCTGTTTGGAGACAGATCATGAAAAAGCCCCTGATCGTCGCCGCATTGACCGGCGTGTGCGCCACTGCCGCCCATGCGCAAAGCAGCGTCACGCTGTACGGCCTGATCGACGCCGGCATCACTTATACGAACAACCAGGGTGGCCACAGCGCGTGGCAGGAGACGAGCGGCTCGATCAACGGCAGCCGCTGGGGCCTGCGCGGCACCGAGGATCTCGGCGGCGGACTGAAAGCCATCTTCACGTTGGAAAACGGCTTCGGCATCAACAACGGTTCGCTCAAGCAGAACGGCCGCGAATTCGGCCGCCAGGCGTTCGTCGGCCTCGCGCACGAGAGCTACGGGTCGCTCACGCTCGGCCGCCAGTACGACAGCGTCGTCGATTTCCTCGGCCCGCTGTCGCTGACCGGCACCCAATACGGCGGCACGCAGTTCGCGCACCCGTTCGACAACGACAACCTGAACAACTCGTTCCGGATCAACAACTCGGTCAAGTATCAGAGTGCCAATTACGGCGGCCTGAAGTTCGGCGCGCTGTACGGCTTCTCGAATTCCAGCGATTTCTCGAACAACCGCGCATACAGCGTGGGCGCGTCGTACAGCTACATGGGCTTCAACGTCGCGGCCGCGTACATGCAGCTCAACAACAACATCAACGCGCTGTCGCTCGCAGCCAGCGACCCCGGCGCGGTGGCCGGCGACTGGACGTTTGCCGCCAGCCGTCAGCGCACCTGGGGCGCGGGCCTCAACTACACGTTCGGGCCCGCGACGGCCGGCTTCGTGTTCACGCAGACGCGCCTGACCGATTCGGCCAGGATCAGCGCCGGGCAGTCCGGCGTGTCGGGCGGCATCCCGCTCGCCGGCGGCACGCGCTTCAACAATTACGAAGTGAACGGCCGCTACGCGCTGACACCGGCATTCTCGCTCGCGGGCTCGTACACGTACACCGACGGCCGCCTCGACGGCCAGACGCCGAGCTGGCACCAGTTCAACCTGCAGGCCGACTATGCGCTGTCGAAGCGCACCGACCTGTATCTGCAGGGCGAGTACCAGCGGGTCAATGCGGACGGCCTGGCGGTCGGCGCGAACATCAACGGGCTCGGCACCGCGTCGTCGACGAACAAGCAGATCGCGGTCACGGCCGGCATGCGCCACCGCTTCTGAGCCACGCCATCGGTCCCGGCGCTTCGGCCGGGAGCATCATGACAAGCGCCCCACCCCGGGGCGCTCGTCGTTTCAGCGCGGCACCGCGCGGATGCGCCACTCGCTGCTCACGCGCTACCCGGCGCCGGATAGCGAACGTCGAGCACGTCGATCGGCTGGGGACCGGCCGGCGTCATCAGCGTGACGGTGTCGCCGATCTTCGCCTTGATGAGGGCCCGCGCGACCGGCGAGATCCAGCTGACACAACCGCGATCGAGATCGACCTCGTCGATCCCGACGATCGTGACGGTGTGATCCTCGCCGTCCGGCGTCGCGTAATCGACGGTCGCGCCGAAGAACACCTGGTCGACATTCTCCTGCCGGCTCGCGTCGACGACTTCGGCGAGATCGAGCCGCTTCGTCAGGAAGCGGATCCGGCGGTCGATCTCGCGCAACCGCCGCTTGCCGTAGATGTAGTCGCCGTTCTCCGACCGATCGCCGTTCGACGCGGCCCACGACACCAGCCGCACGACCTCGGGACGCTCGACGTCGATCAGGTTCAGGAGTTCGTCCCTGAGCCGCTTGTGGCCGGCCGGGGTGATGTAGTTCTTCGTGCCCGCCGGAATCGCGGGTTGACTCGGGTCGAGATCGTCGTCGTCGCCGTCCGACTCTTTGACAAACGCCTTGTTCATGATGCAGATTCAACACATGGATGACTGATGCATCAAGGGTACACGAACGCGGCCGCCCAAGATCGGGTGACATTTTTTGCGAATAAGGCTTCCCTTTTTATACAACCCTGCTATACTTCCGCTTCTGCGTGCGGCTGTAGCTCAGTTGGATAGAGTACTTGGCTACGAACCAAGGGGTCGTGGGTTCGAATCCTGCCAGCCGCGCCACCTTTTTGGGGGCCTTCCCATCGCAGAAGGTTCCGACAGTTGAAGCAGTACCGTTTTGCGTGCGGCTGTAGCTCAGTTGGATAGAGTACTTGGCTACGAACCAAGGGGTCGTGGGTTCGAATCCTGCCAGCCGCGCCACCTTTTTGGGGGCCTTCCCATCGCAGAAGGTTCCGACAGTTGAAGCAGTACCGTTTTGCGTGCGGCTGTAGCTCAGTTGGATAGAGTACTTGGCTACGAACCAAGGGGTCGTGGGTTCGAATCCTGCCAGCCGCGCCACCTCAGAAGGGCCTTCCTCCGGGAAGGCCCTTTTTCTTTTCCACCCCTCTTCTCTTCGGCCATCGCCCGCTCGGCTCGAGTCGGGTTGCCGCTGCGCGACACTGCCCGACCCGCGGCACAAACGAAAACGGCGGCCCGTGGCCGCCGTCATATCCCGCCGCAAACCCACGCGCGGCGTCAGTAATCCTGCCGCTCGCGCTCGATGCGCATGCCGCCGTCGTGACGCGCATGCACGCTGTCGTCGGTCGAGCGCTCGCGCATGATCCGCATCACGTCCGGATTGGTCCGCACGCGCCGCATCACGTTCGCGAGATGCACGCGATCGCTGACCTGGATCACGAACCGCAGCACCGTCGATTCGTGCGTCAGATCCTCGTCCATCGCGATGTGCACGATGTTCGCGTCGGCCGACGTGATGTCCGCCGCGACGCGCGCGAAGATGCCCTTCGTGTTCTTCACGAGCGCCTTCACCGCGACGTCGAACAGACGACCCGGCTGCGGCGCCCACTCGACGTCGATCCAGCGGCCCGGATCGCGACGATGGATGCGCTGCGCGACCCGACAATCGGTCGTATGAATCGCCATCCCGAGCCCGATGCCGATATAGCCCATGATCGCATCGCCCGGAATCGGCCGGCAGCACGCCGACAGTTGCACGGACATCCCTTCCGTGCCGGTAATCACGACCGGCGGCGCATTGTGTGCGGGATGCCGCTCGGACTTCGGCAGATCGTCGTCCGCATCGCGGCCGCTCATCAGCACCTCGATGCGCTTGGCCATCACCGCGGCGACGCGGCGGCCGAGGCCGATGTCCGCGAAGATTTCCTGGCGGCTCTTGTTGCCCGTCCACTGGACGAGCTTCTCCCACACCTCCGGCGCGACATCGGCGAGCGCGAGCCCGTAACCCTTCAGACTCTGGTCGACGAGCCGCTCGCCCAGCTGCACCGACTCGTTCAGGCGCATCGTCTTCAGGTAGTGACGAATCGCCGAGCGTGCCTTGCCGGTGCGCACGAAGCCGAGCCACGCCGGGTTCGGCTTCGAATACGGCGCGGTGATCACCTCGACGATGTCGCCGCTCTTCAGCTCGGTACGCAACGGCAGCAACTCGTTGTTGATCTTCACGGCCACGCACTGGTTGCCGAGATCGCTGTGAATCGAATACGCGAAATCGAGCGCCGTCGCGCCGCGCGGCAACGCCATGATCTTCGACTTCGGCGTGAACACGTAGACCGCATCCGGGAACAGGTCGATCTTCACGTGCTCGAGGAATTCGCTCGAATCGCCGGCTTCGCTCTGGATGTCGAGCAGCGACTTCAGCCACTGATGCGCGCGCTTCTGCACGTCGTTCAGATCCGCGCCGCCGTTCTTGTACAGCCAGTGCGCGGCCACGCCCGCCTCGGCGATCTCGTGCATCTTGCGCGTGCGCACCTGGAACTCGATCGGCGCGCCGAACGGGCCGACGAGCGTCGTGTGCAGCGACTGATAGCCGTTGATCTTCGGGATCGCGATGTAGTCCTTGAACTTGCCGGGCACGGGCTTGTACAGCGCGTGCAACGCACCGATGCACGTGTAGCAGTCGAGCGGATTCTCGACGACGACGCGAAAGCCGTATACGTCGAGCACCTGCGAGAACGACAGCTGCTTGTCGCGCATCTTGCGATAGATGCTGTAGATCGTCTTTTCGCGGCCGGTGATCTCGGCGTCGAGCTTCGCGTCGCCCATCGCGCGCTGCGCGGCCTCGAGGATCTTGCTGATCACTTCGCGGCGGTTGCCGCGCGCGGCCTTCACGGCCTTCTCGAGCGTCGCGTAGCGATGCGGGTTGAAGTTCGCGAAGCTCATGTCCTGCAGCTCGCGATACGTGTTGTTCAACCCGAGGCGGTGCGCGATCGGCGCGTAGATGTCGAGCGTCTCGCGTGCGACGCGGCGGCGCTTTTCCATCGGCACCGCGCCGAGCGTGCGCATGTTGTGCAGACGGTCGGCGAGCTTGACGAGGATGACCCGCACGTCGCGCGCCATCGCGAGCAGCATCTTGCGGAAGTTTTCCGCCTGCGCTTCCTCGCGGCTGCGGAACTCCATCTTGTCGAGCTTCGACAGGCCGTCGACCAGTTCAGCGACCTTCGGGCCGAACCGTTCGGCCAGCTCGCTCTTGGTCACGCCCTGGTCTTCCATCACGTCGTGCAGGAGCGCGGCCATCACGGCTTGCGCGTCGAGCTTCCAGCCGGCGCAGATTTCCGCGACGGCGACGGGATGGGTGATATAGGGTTCGCCGCTCTGGCGATATTGACCGAGGTGGGCTTCGTCACTGAAGTGGAACGCCGCCTTGACCTCTTTGATTTCTTCCGGAGGGAGATACTCGGCAAGCGCGGTCGTCAGTTTCGCGATCGAAACGACGCCGTGCTTGCGCGGCTGCTCCGGCGTGGCGGTCGGCCCGAACAGATGCCGGAAGGACTGTTCGAGGACCGCGTCGATGTACTGGCGCGCAGGCGACTGGGCCGTGGCTTCGGTGGTCGAATCCGCGGAGGCGGACGATGGGGTGGTGCTCATATTCGCCTCCAGGTCGAGTCGTTGCGCGCGTGGACTACATGGCTGGAACGGGCCGGATGCGCGTTACACCGGCACCTTCTTCAGCATCTCGACGCCGACCTGGCCGGCGGCGATCTCGCGCAGCGCGACGACGGTCGGCTTGTCGCGGCTCTCGATCTTCGGCGTATGGCCTTGCGCGAGCTGCCGCGCGCGGTAAGTGGCGGCGAGCGCCAGTTCGAAGCGGTTGGGGATTTGCTTCAGGCAGTCTTCGACGGTAATGCGAGCCATGTTGGTAATTCCTTCTGAATATAGTCCCTATTCTACCTTATGTCCCTCTACCCCCGCGTCATTCCGCGTGGGGCAAATGGATGCCGAGCTCGATGAACAGCTCGGCATGTCGCGCGTACTGCGAAGCAAAGCGCAGGCGCGTCGCCGCGACGATGCATTCGAGCTCGGCCAGTGCACGATCGAAATTCTCGTTGATCACGACGTATTCCGCTTCGGACGCGTGCGCCATCTCGCTGCCCGCCGCGAGCAGGCGTCGCGTGATCACGTTCGGTTCGTCCTGGCCGCGCTTCTTCAGACGTTCCTCGAGCGCGTCGAGCGACGGCGGCAGAATGAAGATGCCGACCGCGTTGCGGAACTGCTTCTTCACCTGCTGCGCGCCCTGCCAGTCGATCTCGAGCAGCACGTCGTGGCCGTTCATCATCTGCTCTTCGATCCAGACGCGCGACGTACCGTAATAGTTGCCGTGCACCTCCGCGCTTTCGAGGAATTCGTGCGCGGCGTGGCGCGTGCGGAAATCCTCGACGGTCGTGAAGTGGTAGTGCTGGCCGTCCTGCTCGCCCGGGCGCGGCTTGCGCGTCGTGTACGAAATCGACAGGCAGATGTCGCTGTCCTTCGACAGCAGCGCGTTCACGAGCGTCGACTTGCCGGCGCCCGACGGCGCGATGACCATGAACAGGTTGCCGGGATAGACGCCGCCGTGCAGCGCATGCGATGCGTGGCCGTCGTGAGTGGGATGGGTCATGTTGCGTTACTCCAGATTTTGCACTTGCTCACGCATCTGCTCGATCAACAGCTTGAGCGCCATCGATGCGTCGGCCAGTTCCTTTGCCGCCGCCTTCGAGCCGAGCGTGTTTGCTTCTCGATTCAGTTCCTGCATCATGAAGTCGAGACGCTTGCCGACGCGGCCGCCCTTCTCGATCACGTGACGCGTTTCGTTCAGGTGCGCGGTGAGTCGCGACAGTTCTTCCGCGATGTCGATCCGGATGCCGTACATCGTCACTTCCTGACGAATGCGTTCCGCGGCTTCCTCGCGCGTGACGATCGGCGCGCTGCCTTCGGGCGCCGCGAGGCCGAGCGCTTCCTGCAGCCGCTCGACGATCTTCTGCTGATGCTTCGCGATCAGCTCCGGCACGAGCGGCGTGATGCGCGCGACGATCGCTTCCATTTCGGTGACGTTCGACAGCAGCATCGTCGCCAGCTGCGCGCCTTCGCGCGAACGCACGACGACGAGCTCGCCGATCGCCTCCTTGCCGCACGCGAGCACCGCGTCGCGGATCGCTTCCGCCGACACGCCGCTCTCGGCGAGCACGCCCGGCCAGCGCAGGATCTCGCCCGCGCGCAGGCGGCCGACGCCCGGGAACGAATCGAGCACCGAGCGCTCGAGCTCGGCAAGCTGGCCGAGGGCCGTCTGGTTCAGCGCGCCGGCACCGATGCTCTGCTCGCCGCGCTGCAGGTTGATGCGCACGTCGACCTTGCCGCGCGACAGCTTGTTCATCAGCATTTCGCGCAGCGCGGGCTCGCACGCGCGCACGTCGTCCGGCATGCGGAAATTCAGGTCGAGGAAGCGCGAGTTCACGGTGCGCAGTTCGACCGACACGCTGGTGCCGCCGTTGCCGGTAGCCGTCGCGAGTTCGCGCGTCGCGCTCGCATAGCCCGTCATGCTGTAGATCATGGTTCGTCTCGCCGTCTGGGTGCCCTTCTCGGGCGGGAATATGTCGAGGCGCCCGGCGCATTGCAAGGCGCGGGGCGGGAAGCGCGCATTATCCCATTTTTGCGCCCCACCCCGCCGGGCAAGGCTGCCGTTCGGCGCTAAAATCGGGGTTTCCTCTTCCGTCCACGATTCCCCCATGACGTCTTCCCTGTCCCGCCCGAGCGGCCGCCGCGCCGACGAACTGCGCAAGGTCGCCCTCACGCGCCATTACACGAAACACGCCGAAGGCTCGGTACTCGTCGAATTCGGCGATACCAAGGTGATCTGCACCGCGAGCGTCGCCGAACGCGTGCCCGAATTCCTGCGCGATCGCGGCCAGGGCTGGCTGACGGCGGAATACGGGATGCTGCCGCGCGCGACGCACACGCGCAGCGACCGTGAAGCCGCGCGCGGCAAGCAGACGGGCCGCACGCAGGAAATTCAGCGCCTGATCGGCCGCGCGCTGCGCGCGGTGTTCGATCTCGAAGCGCTCGGCCCGCGCACGATCCACATCGACTGCGACGTGATCCAGGCCGACGGCGGCACGCGCACGGCCAGCATCACCGGCGCCTTCGTCGCCGCGCACGACGCCGTGTCGAAGCTGATCGCGGCCGGCAAGCTCGCGCGCTCGCCGATCACCGACCACGTCGCCGCGATCTCGGTCGGCGTGTACGAAGGCGCGCCCGTGCTCGATCTCGACTACGCGGAAGATTCGCGCTGCGACACCGACATGAACGTCGTGATGACGGGCGCCGGCGGCTTCGTCGAAGTCCAGGGCACCGCCGAAGGCGTGCCGTTCTCGCGCGCCGAGATGAACGCGCTGCTCGACCTCGCGCAAAGCGGGATCGGCCAGCTCGTGCAGCTGCAGAAGGACGTGCTGGGCGCCGGCCATGTCTGACGATCGCACCCTCGCGCCGCTGTCGCGCATCGTGCTCGCGTCGAACAACGCCGGCAAGCTGCGCGAGTTCACCGCGCTGTTCTCGACGGTCGGCATCGAGATCGTGCCGCAGGGCGACCTGGCCGTGCCGGAGGCGGAAGAGCCGTTCGGCACGTTCATCGAGAACGCGCTGACGAAGGCGCGGCACGCGTCGCGGCTCACCGGCCTGCCGGCGATCGCCGACGATTCCGGCCTGTGCGTGCGCGCGCTGCGCGGCGCGCCGGGCGTCTATTCGGCACGCTACGCGCAGCGCGCGGGCGGCGACAAGGGCGACGCGGCGAACAATGCGTACCTCGTCGAGCAGCTGCGCGGCGTCGCCGACCGGCGCGCATACTATTGCTGCGTGCTCGCGCTGGTGCGCCACGCGGACGATCCCGAGCCGCTGTTCGCCGAAGGTCGCTGGGCGGGCGAGATCGTCGACACGCCGCGCGGCGAGCACGGATTCGGCTACGACCCGTATTTCCACCTGCCGTCGCTCGGCGCGACGGCAGCCGAACTCGAGCCGGCCGTGAAGAACACGCACAGCCATCGCGCGCTCGCGCTGAAGGCACTGCTCGCGCGGCTCGCGGAGGAACCGGCATGATCGTCTTCGTCACGCATTCGCAACCGGAGGCCGCATGAGCCAGGCGGCGGAAACCGGCGCGCGCGTCGTCGCGGCCTTCACGTCGCCCGGGCAGGTACGGCTCACATCGCTGCCGCCGCTCGCGCTGTACGTGCATTTTCCGTGGTGCGTGCGCAAGTGCCCGTACTGCGATTTCAACTCGCACGAGTGGAAGGGCGAGCGGTTTCCGGAAACCGAGTACCTCGACGCGCTGCGCGCCGACCTCGAACAGGCGCTGCCGCTCGTCTGGGGCCGGCAGGTGCATACGGTGTTCATCGGCGGCGGCACGCCGAGCCTGCTGTCCGCAGCCGGTCTCGACCGGCTGCTGTCCGACGTGCGCGCGCTGCTGCCGCTCGATGCCGACGCCGAGATCACGCTCGAGGCAAACCCGGGCACGTTCGAGGCCGCGAAGTTCGCGCAGTTCCGCGCGAGCGGCGTAAACCGCCTGTCGGTCGGCATCCAGAGCTTCAACGACGGCCATCTGAAGGCGCTCGGCCGCATTCACGACACCGCGCAGGCGCGCGCGGCCGTCGAGATAGCCGCGAAGACGTTCGACAACTTCAACCTCGACCTGATGTTCGCGCTGCCGAACCAGACGCTCGACGAATGCCGGGCCGACATCGAGACCGCGCTGTCGTTCGCGCCGCCGCATCTGTCGCTGTATCACCTGACGCTCGAACCGAACACGCTGTTCGCGAAGTTTCCGCCCGCGGTGCCCGACGACGACGCGTCGGCCGACATGCAGGAATGGATCCACGCGCGCACGGCCGAGGCCGGTTACGACCGCTACGAAGTGTCCGCTTACGCGAAGCCGAATCATCAGTGCAAGCACAACCTGAACTACTGGCGCTTCGGCGACTATCTCGGGATCGGCGCGGGCGCGCACACGAAGCTGTCGTTCCCGAACCGGATCCTGCGGCAGGCACGCTACAAGCATCCGGCCACCTTCATCGAACAGGCGATGGCCGGCACGCCGGTTCAGGAGGAACGTGAAGTCGGTGCGCGCGACCTGCCGTTCGAGTTCATGCTGAACACGCTGCGGCTCGTCGAGGGCTTCCCCGTGCACAGCTTCGTCGAACGCACGGGCTTGCCGATCGGCACGATCGAGCCGGCACTCAAGGAAGCGGAGCAGCGCGGACTGATCACGCGCGATTTTGCGCAGATCGCGCCGACGCCGCTTGGCCAACGTTTCCTCAACGACTTGCAGGAATTGTTCCTGCGCGACGATTGAGGCTGAACGAAGCGGCATTTCGGTTACAATGCCGCCTCGTGTGGAAGCGTGGCCGAGCGGTTTAAGGCACCGGTCTTGAAAACCGGCGACGGGAAACTGTCCGTGAGTTCGAATCTCACCGCTTCCGCCAGGAAGTTCGCCAAACCCCGTCCATTCATCGAATGACGGGGTTTTTGTTTGTCCGCCGCGCGCCGCGCTCGGTGCCCGCCCGGCGCGCCGACGCATCTCACCCGATGCCGTTACAATCCGGCGCTCCGATTCGCGAAACGGGAAACCACGTCATGAAGCCCTTCATCGCCTCGTCGCTCGTCGCCCTGCTGGCTGCCGTCGGCACGCACGCCGCGGCCGCCGATTCCGCCTCCGGCACGGACGCACAAACGCCATCGTGCGCGATCGCGTACGTGAAGGGCGTCGGCGGCTCGCCGCGCAGCCTGCGCGAATATCTCGCGAGCCCGACGCCGTACAACTACCTGAAGGAAAACGAGATCCAGTGCAAGGTGTCGGACGATGGGCGCGCATCGAACTGCACCGGCGTGACCTATATCCGCAATGAACAGGTCAGCGTGTACGACGATTCCGACCCGGCGACGCTGACGGTCGTCGCGCCGGTGGAACTCGAGCACGGCGAGAAGTATCCCGTGATCCTCGTGGTGCAGCGCAAGGACGCGCGCTGCACGCGGTAACGCGCGACACCGCACGCCCACCGTGGCAGCCGACGACGCGCGCCTCACGAGCCGGGCCGCCATCGCCTAGAATTCGATCAGCACGGCGACACGACCGCCGCCGTGACTCGATGCCGCCCGCGCCATCCGTGCGAGCGGCCCACGGAGACCGCCATGACCGAACTGTCGACAGCGACGGATCACGTCGATTACGAAGGCTTCGAGATCCATGTGGTGCCGGGCCTCGCTCCCGGCAGCGACACGCGTTACACCTACACCGGCTATGTCTGCCATCCCGGCGTGAATCCCGCGCTGCCCGATCATGCGGTGCCCTTCCACGCCGACGGCGAGGAAAGCTTCGCGAGCGTCGACGAAGCGGTTCGGGAAGCCGTGCACATCGGCAAGAGCATCATCGACGGCACGCATCCGGACCTGTCCGTTCTGTCGCTCGTCACGCACGGCTACTGAGCGGGCCGGTCGGGCCACGCCCACCGCCCCACGGCGCGCGATACGCGAGCACATATCGCGCCCACGCCGTCACATGTCACGTCACCTCGCGACGCATGCCGGTCGGCCCGCCGATCGCCATCCTCCGCGAATCGCCAGGTCGCGCTTCGCCCACTATGCGTTTCTCCCGATAACAGGTCGCGCCGGGACGCCTATCATTTTTTTATAGTCACCCTCCGGCACTCCGCCATGTCCCCTCTTCCCCTCTCATGCGCCAGCCGGCTGCGTATTGCCGCGCTGGTCGCCGCCTCGTTGCTTGCCGCGTGCACGATCACGCCGCCGCCGTCGCTGCACTCGGTGCTGACGATCCCGTCCGTCATCCGCAGCGCGAATCGCGACCAATATCGCGTGGAAGTCGCGCGCTGCGTGACCGAGCACAATCCGTCCGGCGTCTCGCACGGGACGCCGCAGGCGATGCTGCGCTCGCTCGTCGTCGTCGCGTACACCGTCGATGGCAGCGGCCGCCTCGTCAACGCGTCCGTCTATCGCAGCAACGGCGACAGCGAAGCGGAAGGGCTCGCGCTCGCGTCGCTGCGCCGCTCGGCACCGCTGCCGCCACCGCCGTCGAAACTGCTGGACGGCAATGGCCGGCTCGAGATGATGGAAGGGTGGCTGTTCAACGACGACGGCCATTTCCAGCTGCAAAGCACTGCATCAGCACAGGCGCAATCGATCGACTGAGCCCGCGCCCGCCCGCGATTGCCGCTATGTCGCGGCGCTGGCTATAATTTTCCGCAATCGCGCGGCCACCCGCCCGCGCGCGCGTTCGCGCGCCGCACCCGGCATGCGAGCCGACCATGCCGGCACAGGGCGGCGGCGGCCTATCCGTCTCCATCGTCGACCGGCGGGTGACGTCCGCGCCACGACGCGCGTCCACGCCGCTACCGCATCATCCGCCCGGCTGCGCTCTCCCGGCAGGCGTCCACCTGCCCGCCCGAGCGCACGCTCAGTCGAATGCCCCAACGACAAAACGGAGACATCCATGTCCGCATCTCCCCCGGCCGTTGCACACGCAACCGGTTCGGCCGGCGCCGTCAGCCACCGGCGCATCGTGTTCGCGAGCTTCATCGGCACCGCGATCGAGTTCTACGACTTCTACGTGTACGCGACCGCCGCGGCGCTCGTCATCGGCCCCGTGTTCTTTCCCCACGGCTCCGCGACCGCGCAGGCGCTATCCGCATTCGTCACGTTCGGCATCGCCTTCATCGCGCGGCCGATCGGCTCGTTCCTGTTCGGCCACTTCGGCGACCGCATCGGCCGCAAGTCGACGCTCGTCGCGTCGTTGCTCGTGATGGGCGTGTCCACTACCGCGATCGGCTTCGTGCCCGGCTACGACACGATCGGCACGCTCGCGCCGGTGCTGCTGTGCGTGCTGCGCTTCGGCCAGGGCATCGGCCTCGGCGGCGAATGGGGCGGCGCGGCGCTGCTCGCGACCGAGCACGCGCCGCAAGGCAAGCGCGGCTGGTTCGGGATGTTCCCGCAATTGGGCCCGTCGGTGGGCTTCCTGATGTCGAACGGGCTGTTCTTCGCGCTCGCGCTGTCGCTGTCCGACGAGCAATTCCGCAGCTGGGGCTGGCGTATCCCGTTCCTCGTCAGTGCGGTGCTCGTCGCGCTCGGCCTGTACGTGCGGCTGAAGATCACCGAGACGCCGGCGTTCCAGGCCGCACTCGACCGCAACGAACGCGTGCGCGTGCCGGTCGCGACGCTCGTCTCGCAACACTGGCAGCCCACGTTGCTCGGCGCGCTCGCGATGGTGGTCTGCTACACGCTGTTCTACATCTCGACGGTGTTTTCACTGTCGTACGGCGTGTCGACGCTGCATATTCCGCGCCAGAGCTTTCTCGGCCTGCTGTGCTTTGCTGTCGTGTTCATGGGGCTCGCGACGCCGCTGTCGGCGTGGGCGTCGGATCGCTTCGGCCGCAAGCCGGTGCTGGCCGTCGGCGCGATCGCCGCACTGCTGTCCGGCTTCGCGATGGAGCCGCTGCTCGGCAGCGGCTCGATGCCGCTCGTCGCGCTGTTCCTGACGCTCGAGCTGTTCCTGATGGGCGTGACGTTCGCGCCGATGGGCGCGCTGCTGCCCGAGTTGTTCCCGACCAACGTCCGCTATACGGGCGCGGGCGTCGCGTACAACCTCGGCGGGATCCTCGGCGCGTCGATCGCGCCGTACATCGCGCAGCTGCTCGCCGCTCAAGGCGGCCTGTCGTGGGTTGGCGGCTACGTGTCGGTCGCGGCGGCGATCAGCCTGATCGGCGTGCTGCTGATGCGCGAAACCCGCGACGCATCGCTCGTTTGAGCCTCCGGGGCGCCCCGGGTTGTTCGGCGGGCGGCGCTGCCTATACTCGATCCGAGGGCGCCGTGGCGCCCCCCTGGATCCCCGAAGGAGCCGCCGCGATGAACATCCACCTCAACAACGCCGACCTCGTGCTGATCCTGGCGCTTGCGCTGGGTGGCGCCCTGCTGCTCGCGGCACGCTTCCGGCCGAAAACCTGGCGCGGCCTCCTGTTCGAGGCGCTGCTCGCCAACCTGGCCGCCGTCGCCGCGGTGATCACGGTCGAAGCGCTGCTCGCCTGAACCGATCGGCTCCGTTTCCCCGGGGCCTGTTCACACCGAAAGCCGGACCTGTGCAGGCTAGGCCGTCAGCCGCTCGCGCTGCGCGTCGTAGGCCGGCCCGACCGCATCGATCGCATCGAGTGCCTGCGCCACCGTCGGCGGCATGCCGGGCTCGCCGATCGACAGTGCATTCGGTGCGCCGCCGATGCCGCAATGGTGGCGCGAGGTCGCGACGAAAATCATCACGGTCGGCCGCTGCAGCGCGTGCGCCATGTGCACGAACCCGGTATCGACCCCCACCACGAGCGCAGCCCGGCCGATGGCCGCGCCCAGTTCGCGCACCGACATCGCGGGCAGCACGATCGCGCCCGGCGCGCGGGCGGCAATGTCCTGCGCATCGTCGTGCTCGGCGGCCGATCCCCACGGCAACAGCACGCGCACGCCGCGCGCCATCATCCGGATGGCCAGCGCGGCCCAGTCGTCGGCCGGCCATTTCTTGTCGGGATTGGACGTCGCGTGGAACAGCAGCATGAACGGTGCGCCGTCGGCCACGGCGGGCGGCAGGTTCGCATCCTGCGGCGGGACGATTCCGTACGTGGCGATGCCTTCGGGGACATAGCCCAGCGCCTCGCCGGCGCTCACGCGCATTCCGTGCCACGCGTCGCAGTCCGGCCGCGGGCCGAAGCGATGCGAGTACGCGAAACGGGCACCCGTCTCGCCGAGATCCTGGGTCTGATAGCCGACACGGCGTGCGGCGCGCGCGAGTGCCGAGATGATCGCGCTCTTGTAGACGCCGTGCAGGTCGATGACGGCGTCGTAGCGGTGCGCGCGCAGCGCGCCGATCGACGCGGAGATCGCCTTCAGGTCGCCGCCGTTGCGCAGCTTCTTGAACCGCCGCAGCGGCGCGCAGAGCACCTCGCTCACGCCCGGATGCCAGCGCACGACCTCCGCGCACGATTCGTCCACGGCCCAATCGACCGTCACGCCCGGGAAGGCGCGATGGAGGTCCGCGACGACGGGCAGCGTCTGGACGACGTCGCCGAGCGACGTCACTTTCACGATGAGGATGCGTTTCACGTTCGTTATGAGGAATGGCTGGCCATTGCGCCATGCTAACGACGCTTGCGGTGCGCAGACATTACGCCGACATTACATTTGCAACAAAATGCGACGTTCTTGTGAATATTTGTCGAGCCCCGGCCGCATCTGGTTCTTTTTATAATGCGTTCTTTGCTCTTCCGGCCCGCTGCCGATGCAACGCCCTCCCTTTCCCGCGCTGTTTCCTGCTCTCACCCGCCGGTCGCTGCGGATCTGGCGCCAGTATGGCGTGTTCTGGCTCGGCGCGATCGCCGTCGGCCTCGCGGCGGTGCTGTACGCGCGACTGATCGACTGGGGCTACGACACATTCCGCACGATGCGCGACCACGCCGCATGGCTGCCGCTGCTGCTGACGCCGTCGATCGCCGCGGCGTCGGCATGGCTGACGCGCCGCTTCTTCCGCGGTGCCGAGGGCAGCGGGATCCCGCAGGTCATCGCGACACTGCACGCGAGCCCGAGCGCATTCGGTGCGCGGCTGCTGACGCTGCGCATCCTGTTCGGCAAGGTCCTGATCTCGTTCCTGGGGATCCTCGGCGGCTTCACGATCGGCCGCGAAGGCCCGACCGTGCAGGTCGGCGCGGCGCTGATGTTCAACCTGCGGCGCTTCTACCCGCGCTCGAACGCGCAGATCGAACGGCAGCTCGTACTCGCCGGCGCGGCGGCCGGCCTGTCGGCCGCGTTCAACACACCGCTCGCCGGGATCGTGTTCGCGATCGAGGAGCTGACCCGCAGCTTCTCCGCCCGCGCAAGCGGCGTGCTGATCACCGCGATCATCCTCGCCGGTGTCGTCGCATTGGGCTTGAACGGCAATTACACGTACTTCGGCACGATCGACGCCGGTCAGCATTTTCCGAAGATGCTTGCCGTCGCCGTGCTCGTCACCGCGATCGTGACGGGCATCGCGGGCGGCCTTTTCAGCTGGCTGCTGCTCAATACGGGCCGCTGGCTGCCCGCGCGCCTGCTCGGCCTGTATCGCGAGCGCCCGATCGCGTTCGCGGCGCTGTGCGGCTTCGTGATCGCGGTCGTCGGCCTCGTGTCGGGCGGGACGACGTTCGGCAGCGGCTATGCCGAGGCGCGCGGCCTGCTCGACGGCCATGAACGGCTGTCGGTGCTTTATCCGTTCCTGAAGATGGTGTCGATGGTCGCGTCGTACCTGCCGGGCATCCCGGGCGGGATCTTCGCGCCTTCGCTGTCGATCGGCGCCGGGTTCGGCAACCTGCTGCACATCGTGTTCGGCGACATGAGCCTGCCGATGCTGATCGCGCTCGCGATGGTCGGCTACCTCGCGGCGGTCACGCAGTCGCCGATCACGTCGTTCGTGATCGTGATGGAGATGATCAACGGTCACGCGCTCGTGATTTCGCTGATGGCGACCGCGCTGGTATCGAGCCGCATGGCGCGCTTCTTCGCGCCGCCGCTCTACGAAACACTCGCCGAGCGCTATCTCGCGCCGCCCGCGACCACCGCCGCCCCCGCCGCGGCACCGGCGGCTGCGGCCGGTGTCGTCGAGCCGCAGGATGCAGCCGCCGCGCCCGCCGATCCGCTCGACACGCTGCGCGAGCAGGACGCTGGCGAGCCGGAGGCCCCGGTGGCCGGCAACGTCGCCACGCACACGACGGCGACGCCGCACGAACCCGATCCGCCAGCATCCGGTGCGAGCGGCCCGGCGCGGACGGGCCCGCGTGACCCTCAGTAGATCACCACCGGCGCCGGCCGATAGTAGACGGGACGGGCCGGCACGACGATACAGCCGGCGAGCGTGATCGCGACGAGCGCGATGGCAATGGCGGTTCGTTTCATCGCATGCCTCCGTCAGGCCCAGTGGCCGCGGTTCCAGAACCAGTTCGGGCCACGCTGATCCCAGTGGCCCGGCACCCAGTGCATGCCGATGCGCTCGGCTTCCCAGTGACCGCCGATCCAGACGTAGCGGCCGTGATCCCAGCGCCAGTGCCCGCGCTCCCACACGTAGCCGACGCGCGCGTCGGGCACGACCTCGTAGCGCACGGGCGGCGGCGCATTCGGCGCGACGACGACGATTTCCTCGACGGGCGCCGCCACCGGTTCGGCGACGACCATCCGGCCCGACTGCACCATCACCGGCGCACCGACGAGAATTTCGTCCGCGCGTGCGGCAAGCGGCGCGGCGATGGCTGACAGGCCCGCGGCGAACAGCGCGAGCGAAACGATACGACGTCGAACGGTAGAGACAGCCATTACAACCTCCTGATTAACAAATGACGCGAGCGTATTCGTTCAATGCGGGAGGTCGATCGGCGGCCGACAGGCGCCGTGTTACGGCGAGCCCGAAAGTGCAACAGGGCGTAAGACGCGCACGACGGCATGCGCCGCCGTGCGGGGGGGGCAGGCAAGCGTCAGGCTTGCGGGATCTCGATCTTCACTTCGAGGACTTCGAGATCGTCCTGGCGCTCGAGGCTCACGCGGATGTCATCGTTCGAAATATGGACGTACTTCGAGATGACCGCGACCAGCTCCTTCTGCAGCGCCGGCAGGTAATCGGCCGGCGGCCGGCCGCCGACCCGCTCGTGCGCGATGATGAGCTGCAGGCGCTCCTTCGCGACCGATGCGGACTTCTTCTTCTCGCCGAGGAGAAACGAAAGGATGGACATGGGCGGCCTCCGTTACTTGCTGCCGAAGAGGCGCTGCAGCAGGCCCGGCTTCTGGTAATCGGTGAAGCGCAGCGGCTTGTCCTCGCCGAGGAAACGAGCGACGACGTCCTTGTACGCTTCCGCAACGTCGGTGCCGTCGATATGCACCGCCGGCAGACCCTGGTTCGATGCGTGCAGCACGGCTTCCGATTCCGGCACCACGCCGATCAGCTTGATGCGCAGGATCTCGCTGATGTCCTCGAGCGACAGCATTTCGCCTTCGCTCACGCGCTTCGGGCTGTAGCGCGTGATCAGCAGGTGTTCCTTGATCGGATCCTTGCCTTCGGCCGCGCGCTTCGTCTTCGACGACAGGATGCCGAGAATGCGGTCCGAGTCGCGCACCGACGACACTTCCGGGTTCGTGACGATCAGCGCTTCGTCCGCGAAGTACATCGCGTGCAGCGCGCCCGCCTCGATACCGGCCGGCGAATCGCAGACGATGTATTCGAAGTCCATCGCGACCAGGTCGTTCAGCACCTTCTCGACGCCGTCACGCGTGAGCGCATCCTTGTCGCGCGTCTGCGACGCCGGCAGGATGAACAGGTTCTCGCACTTCTTGTCCTTGATCAGCGCCTGGTTCAGGTTCGCTTCGCCCTGGATCACGTTGACCAGGTCGTACACCACGCGACGCTCGCAGCCCATGATGAGATCGAGGTTGCGCAGGCCGACGTCGAAGTCGATCACGGCCGTCTTGTGGCCGCGCAGCGCGAGGCCGGACGCGAAGCTCGCGCTGGTCGTCGTCTTGCCCACGCCGCCCTTGCCCGAAGTCACCACGATGATTTTTGCCATTTACCCAATACCCTGTGTTCGTCAATGAGAGCCGATCGATCCGGAGCGTACCGCGTGAATCACGTCAGGCGCAGCGGTTCGATCATCAGTTTTTCCTCTTCGAGCCGGATCTGCACCGATTTGCCCAGTATGTCGGCGGGCAACGGGTTCTCGGTCGTTCGATAGATACCCGCGATCGAAATCAGTTCCGGCTCCAGACACGTGCAGAAAATGCGCGCGTCGTGATTGCCGTGCACGCCCGCGAGTGCGCGGCCGCGCAACGGCGCGTAGATGTGGATGTTGCCTTCCGCGATGATCTCGGCGCCGTGACTGACCGGCGCAAGCACCACGAGGTCTCCTTTCGCGTAAATCTGCTGCCCCGAACGCAGCGGCCGATCGATCACCAGCGTCTGGCCGCCCGCCGCAACCGGCGTCGGCGCGGGTTCCGGCGCCGGTTCGGCTGCCGCGGCAGCGGCCGGGGCCGCGACGGGCGCCGGCTCCGCTTCCTCGGCCGGCTTCGCCGTCGACACGCGGCGGTCGCGCGCCTCGAGCAACGGCAGGCCGGCTTCCGCCGCCCAGCCCTGCGTGGCGAGCGCGACGACGCCCACCGGGCGCATCCGCACATCGTTCAGCATCTGGCGGATGTCGGCAAGCGCGACGCGTTCGCCGTCCGCGAGGCGGCGGACGTCGATCGCGACGACATCATCGGCAAAAAACTCGGGAGTCGCTTCGAAGCGCTTGACCAGTTCGGTACGCAACGCATCGAGATCGGTCGTCTTCACGGTGAACAGCAACGTATCGACCGATCCGCTGCGCAGCTCGAAGAATGGCGATTTTTTAAGCGACATGGACACTCTGCAAAAAATTTTTGCGTATTTTACAGGCGTCCACGCGCGCGGCCATTATTTTTGGGGAACCGGGTGGCGACGGTCGCGGCGAACGCGCAACCGGCAGGCGGGCAATCGGACGGGCGGCCGGGAATTCATCGCACCGTGCGGCCCGCGCATTCATGCGTCAGGGCGTGTTGACGTGCGACACGAACAACGACTTCATCGCGCCGGGCATCCGCGCGATCGGCGCATGCTCGCCCGTGTTGCCGAAACCCGCGCGTTCGTAGAAACGGATCGCGTTGCGGTTCGCATCGGCGATCCATGCGTAGACGTCCTGCGCACCGCGTTCGGCCAGCCACGCGGTGGCCGTTTCGAGCAACAGCACGCCGCCGCGCAGGTGACGGACCGCATGCGCGACCCACAGCTCGCTGACGAACGCGCGCCGCTCGGGCGTATTGTCGAAATACGCGCCGATCATGCCGGCCGGATGGCCTTCGGTATACAGCAGGAAAGTCGTCGACTCGTCGGACGCGGCACGCAGCGCGGCGACGGCCGCCGCCGCGTCGGAATCGACGTTCAGCAATTCGGCCTCCGGCGCTTCCCCGGGCGCGTAGGGCTCGCGCAGCGATGCGGCGCGGAGTTCGCGATACACGCGGCCTTGGTCGGCAGCGATACGACGAACGGTCAAGGTCGAACTCATGCAGGCACAGCCCCCTTCGGACAGCAAGCTATTAGCTTCAACCGAAAGCGGGGCATGAGTCAAATCGTAATTTTCAAATGGCAGCGCCGATCGAAAGGCAATCGATGTCGCGCACACGCCGGTGTGCAGGTGCAGCATCGATGTGTCGACGTGCTGCGACGCATACGGCCCGCACTGCGAGACCGGAGGCGTCGCCTCGCTCGCCTTGTCATGCATGGCGCTCATGCGGCGAGGGTCCTGCATTTCGTCGTCGAGGCCGTAATGGTTCGTTACATATGTATCCAGACGAACCGCGCCGCCGGGCGGCGTCGCGCCGCGCCTGCTGCGCCGCAACATTCGTTGCGAACTTCGCCGCCGAATGCACGCGTGCGTCGCGCCGAGCATTCGTCTGACAAGAACGCAGGCCGCGCAAGGGAATCGGCCCGCGCCCGCCTGTTTCAATCACCCCATGCCGGCCCTTCCCGACCGGTGTCATGGACGGTCCGCCGTTTGGAGTTGCACGCCTAACGCGAGGGTTTGGAAAGCGTGCGCGACGGTCGTATAAATGGCACAACCGGACCAACGATCCGTGCCGCGCGTTGCACCGCGGACCCACGACGATTCGAACGACGACGAACGCGTCACCCGGCCGCCGCGCCCGCACACGCGGGAGCCGGCCAAAACAAGGAGGGAGACGATGGCAATGACCGACGCATCGGCCTCGGGCTGGTCGGATGGCAAACGTTATCTATGGCTGCTCGGCGCGGTGACGATCACGCTGCCGATCCTCTCGGCCCAGCTCGCACTGTCGACGGGCCTTCACGTGTTCTGGTGGTTCGGCCCGCTGTTCGCGTTCGGCGTGATCCCGGTCCTCGATACGCTGATCGGCGACGATCGCGACAATCCGCCCGAAGCCGCCGTCCCGCACCTCGAACGCGAGCGCTACTACCGCTACATCGTCTATCTCGCGACGCTGGTCGAATACATCGCGTTCTTCGTGTGCGTGTGGATCGTCGGCACGCATGCGCTCGCGTGGTACGACTACGTCGGCTTCGCGCTGTCGCTCGGCGCCGCGACGGGCATCTCGATCAACACCGCGCACGAACTCGGGCACAAGACCAGCCGCTTCGAGCGCTGGCTCGCGAAAGTCACGCTCGCGCCGGTCGCGTACGGGCACTTCTTCGTCGAGCACAATCGCGGCCATCACGTACGCGTCGCGACGGCCGAGGATCCGGCGAGCGCGCGCTACGGCGAATCGTTCTGGGCGTTCCTGCCGCGCACCGTGACCGGCAGCATCCGCTCGGCCTGGCGGCTCGAGACGGCGCGCCTCGAGCGCCTCGGGCATTCGCCGTGGACCTGGCGCAACGAGGTGCTGCATGCGTGGGCGATGACCGTCGTCGTGTGGGGCATCGCGATCGCGATGGCCGGCAAGGTCGTGATTCCGTTCCTCGTGATCCAGGCCGTGTACGGTGCGTCGCTGCTCGAAGTCGTCAACTACGTCGAACACTACGGGCTCGGCCGCCGCAAGCTGCCGAGCGGCCGCTACGAACGCTGCACGCCGCAGCATTCGTGGAACAGCAATCACGTCGTCACCAACCTGTTCCTGTATCAGTTGCAGCGGCACGCCGACCATCACGCGAACCCGACACGCTCATACCAGGCGCTGCGCCACTTCGACGACTCGCCGCAACTGCCGGCCGGCTACGCGACGATGATCCTGTTCGCGTATGTGCCGCCGCTCTGGTATCGCGTGATGAATCCGCGTGTCGTCGCGCATTACGGCGGCGACATGGCGCAGTCGAACATCAAGCCGTCGATCCGCGCGCGCGTGCTCGCGCAGTATTCGGCCGCGGCGTGATGCTCGACGGTGTGGTCGCGGTCTGCGATATCGTCACGCGGCCTGCGGCAGCCTGAACACGGCGACCGCGTGCCGCAGCGCGCTCGCCTGCTCGGCCAGCGCCTGCGTCGCGGCCGACGCCTGTTCGACCAGCGCCGCGTTGCGCTGCGTCGCCTCGTCCATCTGCGTGACCGCGACGTTCACCTGCTGGATCCCGCCACTCTGCTCCTGCGATGCGGACGAAATCTCGCCGACGATCGACGTGACCCGCTGCACCGCGCCGACGATCTCGTGGATCGATTCGCCCGCGCGCGCGATCAGCACGGCGCCCTCGTCGACCCGCCGCGTCGATTGCTCGATCAGCGCCTTGATCTCCTTCGCGGCGGCCGCGCTGCGCTGCGCGAGCGTGCGCACCTCCGACGCGACGACCGCGAAGCCACGCCCCTGCTCCCCCGCGCGCGCCGCCTCGACGGCCGCGTTCAGCGCGAGGATGTTGGTCTGGAACGCGATGCCGTCGATGACCGCGATGATCTCGCCGACCTTCGCCGCGCTGGCGGCGATCCCGCCCATCGTGTCGACGGCGTCGGTCATCACGCCGCCGCCCGCGGACGCGATGTCCGACGCGTCGCGCGCCAGTTGCGCCGCGTGCTGCGCGTGCTCGGCCGACTGACGCACGATACCCGTCAGCTCGGTCATGCTGGCGGCGGTTTCCTCGAGCGACGCAGCCTGCGCCTCGGTGCGCGACGACAGGTCATGATTGCCCGCCGCGATCTGCGCGCTCGCGGTCGCGACGGCTTCGGCATGCGTCCGTACCTCGAGCACGACGCCCGACAGGCTTGCCTGCATCGTCCGCAACGCCCGCAGCAGATCGGCGATTTCGTCACGACCGGCCGCGTCGACATCGCGCGTCAGGTCGCCGCCCGCTACCGCCTGCGCACAGGCCACGGCGCGATCGAGCGGCCGCAGGATCGCGCGGCTGAACAGGAACGCACCGATCATCGCGATGCCGAGTACGATCAGCATCAGCACGACGCTCGCCGCGGTGGCGTGGCTCGCATCGCGGCTCGCTTGCGCCGACACGGCGGCGCTCTCGTCGGCAATCGCCTTCGCCGCGCGCTCGAGCAGCGCGGCGGGTGCACGGTCGACGCCCGCGACGGCCGCATCTCCGGCCGTCGGCTCGAAGCCAGCGGCCTTGAATGCGTCGAACCCGCGCCGATAGCCGTCACCCATCGCGGCATGCGCGCGCAAGAACTGCTCGACGAGCGTACGGCTCTCGCCGGGCGGCAACTGGTTCACGAGCTGCGCGGCGAGCGTATCGACCGTGCGCTCGCGCGTCTGGAATGCCTGCCAGTACTTGTCGAGCTTGTCGGGCTGCTTGCCGCGCAGCAGCGTGTCCTTCCATTCCTGGACCTGCAGCTTGAACTGCACGAGCGTCGCCGACACGAGCCGCTCGTCGGCGACCCGGGTCTGCACGTCGTTCGCGAACGTATCGATCGAGCGATTGAGGATGCGGATGCCGTACAGGGCGCCGCAGAACATCAGCAGCAGCGCGATGGCGAATGCGAGGGGAATCTTGTAGCTCAGCTTCATGGGACCTTGAATCGACGGGAAACGGCGACGACGCAAAAGGCGCGTGCCGTCGCCCATTGTTAACGGCGCGCGAAACCAAGGCTGAAGCGGGACATCGGCAGCGGGATTCCGCCGGAGCTGCCGCGAGGAGGACGGCGATTCGGCGACGGCGAGGAACCGGGCCCGCCGGCACGCAAGGGGAGATTGCGACTCTGGCGTCGCGCGATCAGGTCGGGCTTGCCGCGTGCGGTCCGGCCGCCTCGATCGCGCGTCGACCGCCCATCCAGCGACGTACCGCGGCGATCGACAGCGCGCCGCATACGATCCCGGCGATCACGTCGGCGAGATAGTGGCCGCCCTGCGTCGGCGTCGACGCGATCATCACCGCATTCAGCACGATCGCAGCCGGAAACACGTAGCGGACATGCCGCACCGCATACGCGAACAGCAGCGCCAGCATCACGTGAAACGACGGCAACGACACGAGCCCCTGCGCGTCGGCCAGATTCAGTTGACGGAGTTGCCCGCTGCGCAACAGGCCGTAGTGCGTCACCGTCGATGCGGTGCCCGGGTCGGTGATGCCGAAATGGACAAATGCGCTGGCGGCGGGGAACGGCGTGGAGACGAGCACGACCACGATCACCGCGAACATGAACTGCGCGACGAACTCGGCGAGATCGTCGACGCGACGGACCGCCGCGAGGATGAACGGCACCGCAAACAGTTGCGGCATGCCGCTGCGATACGCGAGGTCGAGCACACGGTGCAGGCCGGCTTGCGCCGTCACCCATCGGTACAGGTCCGGCCAATGGAAACCGAGCATCGCATCGAAGCGAACGAGATGGCTTTCGATCGACGGCGGGGCGATCGCCACGCAAAGATAATCGAGCACGGCGACGGCCGCGCTGAGCGTTGCGAGCAGCGCCACGCTCAGTAGCGCGAATGCGAATTCGCGACAGCGCAGCGTTCGCGCGATGTCGCGATAGCGGCGCACGCGAGACAGCACGGCAAGGAACGCGCTTGCAGCAAAGCCGAGCGCGACGTGCTGCGCGAACTCGACGACGCTGCCAGGATTCACGACCCAATCCGCGTGCGTGACACACATGCCGGCGGCAAGCGCCGTCAGCAATACCGCCCCGGTCAGCATCCCCCAGATTCGCGTGCTCGCTCTCATCGTGGCTTTTTGTGGTTCGTGTGACGGGCCCCAACGCCTGGGCGCTATCGTACACCGCCATCGACGCAGCGTTCACTCACGCGCGACCCAAACGAAAAACCCCGTGATCCTTCCGGATCACGGGGCTTCGTATTTTGGCGGAGAGGGTGGGATTCGAACCCACGGTACGGGGAAACCGTACGCCTGATTTCGAGTCAGGTACATTCGACCACTCTGCCACCTCTCCTTCCTTGCTGCTTCATTTCCCGGTTGGTCGCGTCCGGGAAAGAAAAGATTATAGAACGATCTCTTTGAATCTCACAAGCCCTTTTTGCAAATTTTTTTGCGGGGCCTTCGAAGACCGATCGCGGAGCAATCTCACGACGCCTGCGCAGGCGCTTCGATTCGCTCCATGCCGCCCATGTACGGACGCAGTGCCTCCGGCACCGTGACCGAACCGTCGGCATTCTGGTAGTTCTCCAGCACGGCCACGAGCGTGCGGCCGACCGCGAGGCCGGAACCGTTCAGCGTATGCACGAGTTCCGGCTTGCCCTGCGCGTTGCGGAAACGTGCCTGCATGCGGCGCGCCTGGAACGCCTCGGTGTTCGAGCAGCTCGAGATCTCGCGATAGGTGTTCTGCGCGGGCAGCCACACTTCGAGGTCGAACGTCTTCGCGGCCGAAAAGCCCATGTCGCCCGTGCAAAGCGTGATCACGCGGTACGGCAGGCCGAGCTTCTGCAGGATCGCTTCCGCGTGGCCGACCATCTCGTCGAGTGCCGCGTACGAAGCGTCCGGCGCGACGACCTGCACCATCTCGACCTTGTCGAACTGGTGCTGGCGGATCATGCCGCGCGTGTCGCGGCCGTACGAACCGGCTTCCGAACGGAAGCACGGCGAATGCGCGGTCAGCTTGATCGGCAGCGCGGCGCCTTCGACGATCGATTCGCGCACGGTATTCGTCAGCGAAATCTCGGACGTGGAGATCAGGTACTGCGTGATCGTGTTTTCGGCGCCGCCCTTCTCGACGCGGAACATGTCGTCGGCGAACTTCGGCAGCTGGCCCGTGCCGTAAAGGATTTCGGGGTTCACGATGTACGGCGTGTACGTCTCGCTGTAGCCGTGCTGCAGCGTGTGCGTGTCGATCATGAACTGGGCGAGCGCGCGGTGCAGGCGTGCGATCGAGCCGCGCAGCATCGTGAAGCGCGCACCGGCGAGCTTCGCGCCGGTTTCGAAATCGAGGCCGAGCGGCGTGCCGACGTCGACGTGATCCTTCACTTCGAAGTCGAACTCGCGCGGCGTGCCCCAGCGGCGCACCTCGACGTTGTCGGCCTCGTCCTTGCCGACCGGCACGCTTTCGTGCGCGATGTTCGGCATGCCCAGCATCAGGTCGGACAGGCGCGTCTGGATCTCGCCGAGCTTGGTCTCCGACGCCTTCATCTCGTCGCCGATCCCGCCGACTTCGGCCATGACGGCCGACGTGTCCTCGCCCTTCCCCTTCATCGCGCCGATCTGCTTCGACAGGCTGTTGCGGCGTGCCTGGAGCTCTTCGGTACGGGTCTGGATCGCACGGCGTTCCGCTTCGAGTGCGGAGAAGGCGGCGACGTCGAGGGTGTAGCCGCGATCGGCGAGGCGCTTCGCGACGCCGTCGAGGTCTTTGCGCAGCAACTGGATGTCGAGCATGGGAGGACTTGGAAAATCGTTGTGTAAGACGGGAATTCTAACGCACCGCGGGGCCGCCACGGCATTGGCCGGATGGACAGTGCCGCAAACGCGTGACGGGCGTGGGAATATCGCAATCCCGGCTGCGCGTCGGCAGCCGGCGAAACGCGTCGCGCGGCGCCGCTGCTCGGCGTGCGTCAGCCGTGCCGGCCAGGAGCCGGCGCTCCAAGCCGCGCGCGGCCGGTCAGTCCTTCTTGCCGGCCTCGCGGTCGAGTTCGCGCAGCCACGCGAGCTTGTCGGCGATCTTCGATTCGAGCCCGCGCGGCACCGGCTTGTACCAGCGCGGCTCGCGCATCCCCTCCGGCAGGTACGACTCGCCGGCCGCGTAGGCATTCGGCTCGTCGTGCGCGTAGCGATACGCGTGACCGTAGCCGAGTTCCTTCATCAGCTTGGTCGGCGCATTGCGCAGATGCACGGGGACCTCGCGCGACTTGTCCTGCTTCACGAACGCCATCGCCTGATTGAACGCGTTGTAGCCCGCGTTGCTCTTCGCCGCGCACGCGAGATAGATCACCGCCTGCCCGAGCGCCAGCTCGCCTTCCGGCGAGCCGAGCCGCTCGTAGGTCTCGGCCGCGTCGTTCGCCACCTGCAGCGCGCGCGGGTCGGCGAGGCCGATGTCTTCCCACGCCATCCGCACGATCCGGCGCGCGAGATATTTCGGATCCGCGCCGCCGTCGATCATCCGGCAGAACCAGTACAGCGCGCCGTCCGGGCTCGAACCGCGCACCGACTTGTGCAGCGCCGAGATCTGGTCGTAGAAGTTGTCGCCGCCCTTGTCGAAGCGCCGCGCGTTCAGCGTCATCGCGCTGCTGACGAAATCGGCATCGATGGTCGTGACCCTTGCGGACGATGCGGCCGTCTGCGCCTGCTCGAGCAGATTCAGGAAGCGCCGCGCGTCGCCGTCGGCATAACCGATCAGCGTATCGATCGCCTTGTCGTCGAACGCGAGGCCGTCGAGCGCGATTTCCTGCGCGCGCTTGAGGAGCTGGCGCATTTCGTCGTCGTTCAGCGACTGCAGCACGTACACCTGCGCCCGCGACAGCAGCGCCGAGTTGACTTCGAAGCTCGGGTTCTCGGTCGTCGCTCCGATGAAGGTCACGAGCCCCGACTCGACGAACGGCAGCAGCGCGTCCTGCTGCCCCTTGTTGAAGCGGTGGATTTCGTCGACGAACAGGATCGTGTGGCGGCCGGTGCGGTTCAGCGTGTCCTTCGCCTGCTCCATCGACTCGCGGATGTCCTTCACGCCGCCGAGCACCGCGGACAGCGCGATGAACTCGCAGTCGAACGCGAGCGCGGTAAGACGCGCGAGCGTCGTCTTGCCGACGCCGGGCGGCCCCCACAGGATCATCGAATGCGGCTTGCCGGATTCGAACGCGAGCCGCAGCGGCTTGCCTTCGCCCAGCAGATGCGTCTGGCCGATCACCTCGGCGAGCGTCTTCGGCCGCAGCGCCTCGGCGAGCGGCCGGCGCGGCTCGACTTGAAACAGGTCGGACATGAACCCTCGCTCCAGATCAAACGATGGCGGCCGAACCGGCCGCCGGACCCGACATTATGACAGCCGCACGACGGCGCCGCCGGGCCGGATGCCCGCGCCCGGTGCCCGCGCCCAGTGCCCGCGCCCCAAAACAACACGGGCCTGCCGTCGCCGGCAGGCCCGTGTCGGGAAAATGGTGCGGCGCCGATCAGCCGTTGATCACGTCCGCGCCCTTCGGCACGACGAACTTGAACGCATCGCTCTTCAGCGGCGGGTTCGTCTGGATGTTCGTGAAGGTGAGCAGCGTGACGTTGCCGAACACGTCGTGCAGTTCCATCGCGGCGAGCGTGCCGTTGCGGAAACCGATGCCGATCCGCTGGAACTGCGTGTCCTGCGCCTTCGGCAGCATCTCCAGCCACTCGATGCCGCCCTTCTCGCCGGCGTCGCGCAGCGTGTAGTTCTTGTCGAGATCGTTGCTGCCGAACAGGATCGCGGCCGGGCTCGCGCCCAGCGCGCCGTTCAGCTTGCGCTCGGTGACCTGGTTCAGGTCGCGGTCGTACACGTAGAGCTTGTCGCCGTCGGCCTGCAGCACCTGCTGGTACGGCTTCTGGTACGTCCAGATGAACTTGCCCGGACGCGAGAACACGAACGTGCCGCTCGAGTTGTCGTTCGGCTTCGGCGCGGCCTGTGCGGCGCTCGCGCCCTTGGCCGGCGCCTTGACGATCTGCTGCGTGAAATCGCCTTTCGCCGATCGCACCTGCGACACGAAGGCCTTCAGTTGCTCGGTGCCGCCCGCGAACGCGTGCGTCGCCGCGAGCATCAGCGATGCGCCGGCGAACGCCGCGCCGAGCCAGCGCCGCGTCGAACGAAGGGAAGGGACGAACGAAAGTTGCTGCATGTTGCGGTTTTCTCCCTGGGTGGCCGGCGCTGCGGGCGCCGCGGACTCATTCCGCGTCGCGCGCCGGCACAAGAATTTCGCGGTTGCCGCTCGACGACATCGCCGACACGAGCCCCGACTGTTCCATCTGTTCGAGCAGCCGCGCCGCGCGGTTGTAGCCGATCCGCAAATGGCGCTGCACGAGCGAAATCGACGCGCGGCGGTTCTTGATGACGATCTCGACCGCCTGGTCGTACAACGGATCAGACTCGCCGCCGCCTTCGCCGGTTCCCGCGCCGGCCGAACCCTCGTCGCCGTCGACGGTGCCGCCCTCGAGCAGCCCTTCGACGTAGTTCGGCTCGCCCTGCTCCTTGAGCTTGTCGACGACGCGATGCACTTCGTCGTCGGCGACGAACGCGCCGTGCACGCGCACCGGCAGCCCGGTGCCCGGCGGCAGGTACAGCATGTCGCCCATCCCGAGCAGCGATTCGGCGCCCATCTGGTCGAGAATCGTGCGCGAGTCGATCTTCGACGACACCTGGAACGCGATCCGCGTCGGCACGTTCGCCTTGATCAGGCCGGTGATCACGTCGACGGACGGACGCTGCGTCGCGAGGATCAGGTGGATACCGGCCGCGCGCGCCTTCTGCGCGATCCGCGCGATCAGCTCCTCGACCTTCTTGCCGACGACCATCATCAGGTCGGCCAGCTCGTCGATCACGACGACGATGTTCGGCAGGCGGCCGAGCGGTTCGGGATCGTCCGGCGTCAGGCTGAACGGATTCGGGATCTTTTCCTCGCGCTTCGCCGCTTCGTCGATCTTGTTGTTGTAGCCCGCGAGGTTGCGCACGCCGAGCTTGCTCATCAGCTTGTAGCGGCGCTCCATCTCCGCGACGGTCCAGTTCAGCGCATGGCCGGCCTGGCGCATGTCGGTGACGACCGGGCACAGCAGATGCGGAATACCTTCGTAGACGCTCATTTCAAGCATCTTCGGATCGATCAGGATCAGGCGCACCTGCTCCGCGGTGGCCTTGTAGAGCAGCGACAGGATCATCGCGTTGATCCCGACCGACTTGCCCGAACCGGTCGTGCCGGCGACCAGCAAGTGCGGCATCTTCGCGAGATCCGCGCACACCGGCTTGCCGCCGATGTCCTTGCCGAGGCTCAGCGTCAGCGCCGACGACGCGGCCGCATAGACTTCCGAGCCGATGATCTCGGACAGGTGGACCGTCTGGCGGCGCTGGTTCGGCAGCTCGAGCGCCATGTAGTTCTTGCCGGGGATCGTCTCGACCACGCGGATCGACACGAGCGACAGCGAACGCGCGAGATCCTTCGCGAGGTTGACGATCTGGCTGCCCTTCACGCCGGTGGCCGGCTCGATTTCGTAGCGCGTGACGACCGGGCCCGGATACGCGGCGACGACGCTCGCCTCGACACCGAAGTCCTTCAGCTTCTTCTCGATCAGGCGCGACGTGAATTCGAGCGTATCGGCCGAAATCGCTTCCTGCGTCTTCGGCGCGGGATCGAGCAGCGACACCGGCGGTAGCGTCGAATCGCCCGGCAGGTCGGTGAACAGCGGCACCTGGCGCTCGCGCTCGACGCGCTCGGACTTCGCCGGCGTGACGACCGGCGGCACGATCGTCACGGGCTCGTGATCCTCGATGCGCACGCGCTCCTCTTCGACCTTCCCTTCGCGGCGCACGGCCGCGGCCTCGCCGAGCTTGCGGTCGCGTTCGGCCTCGCGGCGCAGCTTCGCGACGTTGACGGCGGACAGGATCGCGCCGCCGACGCGCTCGGCGACCGACAGCCACGAGAAGCGGAAATACAGCGACAGGCCGATCGCGAGCAGGATCAGGAGCAGCAGCGTGCCGCCGGTGAAGCCGAACGCATGCGACATCGCACCCGCGACGGCCTCGCCGATCACGCCGCCCGGCGCGCGCGGCAGCTGCACCTTCAGCGACCACATCCGCAGCGCCTCGATGCCGTCGCACGCCAGCACGACGAGCACGAACGCGAAGATCTCGGTGAGCCAGCCGATCGGCCGCTCCGGTTCGTCGGCGACCGCCTCGTGACGCGTGATGCGCCGGTAGTTGACCGCGATGCGCCGCCCGAGCGGCACGATCAGCCAGTAGGCCGACAGGCCGAACAGCAGCAGGATGATGTCGGCCGTCCATGCGCCGACGCGACCGGCCCAGTTCGAGATGTGGTCCACCTGCGCGGCGTGCGTCCAGCTCGGATCGCGCCGGCTGTAGCTCAACAGGGCCATCACCAGAAAAGCGCAGAGCGCGACCTGGAGAATCCAGCGGATCTCCGTGAGGAGCTTCGACATCCGGTGCGGCAACGCCTGTGCCTGGGCGGAATAAGGAGCTTTTGCCATGAATCCGTATAAAGAGGACGGGCCGCGCGCCCGCCTGTCGTTCGATCGCGCTTATTGTAAACGCTGCATCGGGGCGTCAAGTGTAAATGACGGTTACATAAGAGGGCCGGGGGCGCCGAAGCGACTGCCGGGCAATGCTATCGCCACGATTGAAACTCTCGTTCGGCAGCGCAGCAACGGGGCCTTTATAATGCGCGTCTGATACCCATCTATGACGGCATCCCGGTCAACCCGGATCGTACGGCGGGCCTACCCCGCCCGCCGCGGCCGCCTTTTACGGATTCGCACATGTCCACGCCCAAACACGCCAAAGTCCTGATTCTCGGTTCCGGCCCCGCCGGCTACACGGCTGCCGTCTACGCGGCACGCGCCAACCTGTCCCCGGTGCTGATCACCGGCATCGCGCAGGGCGGCCAGCTGATGACCACGACCGACGTCGAAAACTGGCCGGCGGACGCGAAGGGCGTGCAAGGCCCGGAACTGATGGCGCGCTTCCAGGAGCACGCCGAGCGTTTCAACACCGAAATCGTATTCGATCACATCCACACCGCGAAACTGCACGAAAAGCCGATCCGGCTGATCGGCGACTCCGGCGAATACACGTGCGACTCGCTGATCATCGCGACCGGCGCGTCCGCGCAGTATCTCGGCCTGGCTTCCGAGGAAGCATTCATGGGCAAGGGCGTGTCGGCCTGCGCGACCTGCGACGGCTTCTTCTATCGCAACCAGGAAGTCGCTGTGATCGGCGGCGGCAACACGGCCGTCGAGGAAGCGCTCTACCTGACGGGCATCGCGAAGAAGGTCACGGTGATCCACCGCCGCGACAAGTTCCGCGCCGAGCCGATCCTGATCGACCGTCTGCTGGAGAAGGAAAAGGAAGGCGTCGTCGACATCAAGTGGGATCACGTGCTCGACGAGGTGACGGGCGAGGAATCGGGCGTCACGGGCCTGCGCATCAAGAACGTGAAGACCGGCGAGAAGCAGGACCTCAGCGTGCAGGGCGTGTTCGTCGCGATCGGCCACAAGCCGAATACCGACCTGTTCCAGGGCCAGCTCGAGATGAAGGACGGCTACATCCTGACGAAGAGCGGCCTGCAAGGCAACGCGACGTCGACCAGCGTGCCGGGCGTGTTCGCCGCCGGCGACGTGCAGGACAACGTGTATCGCCAGGCGATCACGAGCGCCGGCACGGGCTGCATGGCCGCGCTCGACGCGCAGCGCTACCTCGAAAGCCTGCACGACAAGAAGTAAGCGTCGGGCCTTCACGCGCCGGGCGCTACAATGGCGTCCGCTGCCGCGAAGCGGGCTCGACCGGAAAGCCGCTGCCGCCGTGCAGCGGCTTTTTTGTGCCCGCGCGTCCGAACGCGCCTGCCCGGTTACCGAATCATGGCAAAGAACCAGCCCCATCCGAGCGATCCCGCGAAGCGGCAGATCGCCGCCCGTCCGTCGAACCCCGCGCCCGCCGCGCCGCCGCCCGCGCCCGACGCAGCCGCGCTGCGCGGCCAGGGTCTGGCCGGCCTCGGCGCGTTGCGCAAGTCGCTGCAAGGCGAAGCCGACCGCCGCGAGCGCACCCGCGTCGAAACCGCGAAGGCCGCCCGCCAGGCCGAGGCCGACGCGAACCTGTTCCGCAACGAAATCGGCGCGATCCAGCCGCTGAACGCGCCGCCGCGCGCGAAGTCCGGCCGCACGCCGCCCGACCCGGTGCCGAAGCAGACTCGGCGCGACGAGGAAGACGTGCTGAATGCGACGCTGTCCGACGAATTCGATCCCGAGACGCTGCTCGACAGCGACGAATCGCTGTATTACCACCGCCCCGGCATCAGCCGCGACGTCGTGCGCAAGCTGAGGAGCGGCGCATGGATCGTGCAGGCGCAGCTCGACCTGCACGGGATGCGGCGCGACGAAGCGCGCGACGCACTCGCGGAATTCATCCGCGAGGCCGGCAAGAAGGGGCTGCGGTGCCTGCGCGTGATTCACGGCAAGGGGCTCGGCTCGATCGGCAAGGAACCCGTGCTGAAGGGCAAGGTGCGCGCATGGCTCGTGCAGAAGGAAGAAGTGATCGCGTTCTGCGAGGCGCGCAGCCACGACGGCGGCGCGGGCGCGGTGCTCGTGCTGCTGCAGCCGCACGCGGCGCCCGCCGATCGGGGGCCGCGTGCCGCATCCTAGGCTGACGCTCGCGATCGCGGTACTGGAAGCGATCGCGACGCTGGCGTTCGCGATCTCGGGTTTCATCGAGGCACGCAAGAACCGGCTCGACTCGGTCGGCACGTTCGTCGTCGCGCTCGCCACCGCGTTCGGCGGCGGCACGCTGCGCGACATCCTGCTCGAGCGCCGGCCGTTCTACTGGGTCGTGCACGACGACTACGTGATCGCGATCTTCGTGCTCGCGCTGTTCGCGCCGTTCGTGCTGCGGATGCTGTCGCGACTGTCGGCCGAGCGGCTGCTGCTGGTGGCCGACGCGATCGGGCTCGGCATCTTCAGCATCTCCGGTACCGCGATCGCGCTCGATGCCGAGATGCCGCGCTTCATCGCGGTGATGATGGGCGTGATCACGGGCGTGGTGGGCGGGATCATCCGCGACGTGTTGTGCAACGACATCCCGCTGATCCTGCGCGATTCGCGGCCGTACGCGACCTGCGCGTTCATCGGCTGTTGGTTCTACCTGCTGCTCGCGTGGCTGCAGTTCGATTCGGTCTACAGCGTGCTGCTCGCGACCGGCTTCATCCTCGTCGCGCGGCTCGCGACGTTCAAGTTCGACGTGCGGTTGCCGCACTGACACCGCACTGATACCGCGATACCGCCGCGCATCGCCGGCACGCCAAAACGCAAAGGGGCCGTTCGAGACGGCCCCTTCTCTTTCGTTCAGCGCATACGCGCCCTCACGCGATCCGCTCTTCCGACGCCGGATCGAACAGCACCGCCTTCGACACGTCGAACAGCAGCGACTGCGTCTGCCCCGGCTGCGGATTCGCGGCCGGATGCACGCGGCTCACGATCCGCTTGCCGTTGACCTGCGCGAACACGTGCGTGTCCGGCCCGGTCGGCTCCGTCACGTCAACGCGCACGTCGATCGGCTGCAGCTGCGACGTCTCGCCGTGGTGCGCGTTGCGCACGTCGGTGATGCGCTCCGGACGCAGGCCGAGGATCACCTCGCGGCCGACGTGGCCGTTCATCCGCTTCGCGTCGAACGGCAGGTTCAGCGCGCCACGCGCGAGGCCCGTGTCGATCTCGAGCGCGATCCCGCTGCCCTGCTCGACCAGCTTGCCGTTGATGAAGTTCATCGGCGGCGCGCCGATGAAGCCCGCGACGAACAGGTTCGACGGCGAATCGTAGATTTCCTGCGGCGCGCCGAACTGCTGGACCACACCGTCCTTCATTACCGCGATCCGGTCGCCGAGCGTCATCGCCTCGATCTGGTCGTGCGTCACGTAGACGATCGTCGTGCCGAGGCGCTGGTGCAGCAGCTTGATTTCCGCGCGCATCTCGATGCGCAGCTTCGCGTCGAGGTTCGACAGCGGTTCGTCGAACAGGAACAGCGACGGATCGCGCGCGAGCGCACGGCCCATCGCGACACGCTGGCGCTGGCCGCCCGACAGCTGGCCCGGCTTGCGGTCCAGCAGATGCTGGATCTGCAGCATCGCCGACACGCGCTCGACGATCTGCTGCTGCTCGCTCTTCGGCACCTTGCGGATGTTCAGGCCGAACGAGATGTTCTCGCGCACCGTCATCGACGGATACAGCGCGTACGACTGGAACACCATCGCGATGTCGCGATCCTTCGGCGACAGGTCGTTCACGACCTTGCCGTCGATGCAGATCTCGCCGCTCGTCACGGTCTCGAGGCCGGCGATCATGTTGAGCAGCGTCGACTTCCCGCAGCCCGATCCGCCGACCAGGATCAGGAACTGTCCGTCCTCGATCTCGATGTCGACACCCTTCAGGACCGGCACCCCGTTCGGGTAGGTCTTGTACACGTCACGGATGGAAAGGCTTGCCATGCTGTGAATCCTCTGTCTCGTCTCGCGCGACGCACTGCGGCGCCGCGTCGGGTTCGTTTCGATGCGCCGCGCGTCGTGCGCGGCCGGTTCGTCGTATCGGATGAATCCGCGCTTACCCCTTCACCGCGCCCGCCGTCAGCCCGCGCACGAAGTAGCGGCCGGCGACCACGTAGACGAGCAGCGTCGGCAGCGCGGCGATGATCGCGCCGGCCATGTCGACGTTGTACTCCTTCACGCCCGTCGACGTGTTGACGAGGTTGTTCAGCGCGACCGTGATCGGCATCGAGTCGACGCCGGAGAACACGATCCCGAACAGGAAGTCGTTCCAGATCTGCGTGAATTGCCAGATCAGGCACACCATGAAGATCGGCAGCGACACGGGCAGCAGGATCTTCGTGAAGATCGTGAAGAAGCCCGCGCCGTCGATGCGCGCGGCCTTCACGAGCTCGGCCGGCACGCTCACGTAGAAGTTGCGGAAGAACATCGTCGTGAACGCGATCCCGTACACGACGTGCACGAACACCAGGCCCGGAATCGTGTTGGCAAGGCCGAGCATCCCCTGCAGGCGCGCCATCGGCAGCAGGATCACCTGGAACGGAATGAAGCAGCCGACCAGCATCATCGTGAACAGCGCATCCGCGCCGCGAAAGCGCCAGTGCGTGAGCACGTAGCCGTTGAACGCGCCGATCAGCGACGAGATCAGCACGGCCGGGATCACCATCTGCAGCGAGTTCAGGAAGAACGGCTTCATGCCGTCGCAGCGCACGCCGGTACACGCGCCGCTCCACGCCTTCACCCACGGATCGACGGTCCAGTGCGTCGGCGGCGTCAGCAGGTTGCCGGTGCGCAACTGGTCGAGATCCTTGAAGGACGTCGACAGCATCACGTAGATCGGGAACAGGAAATACAGCGCGAACAGGATCAGCGCCGCATAGATCACTGCCCGGCTGATCGTCATCTTAGGCTGCATTGCGGGTGCTCCTCGATTCCATATACATCAGCGGCACCAGCACGGCGACCACGGTCGCGAGCATCATCACCGACGACGCCGCGCCGAGCCCGAGCTGGCCGCGGTTGAACGAAAACGTGTACATGAACATGGCCGGCAGCGACGACGACGTGCCGGGGCCGCCCGCCGTCAACGCGACCACCAGGTCGAAGGTCTTGATCGTGATGTGGCAGAGAATCAGCAGCACCGAGAAGAACACCGGGCGCATGCTCGGGATCACGATCTTGCGGTAGATGGTCGGCAGCGTCGCGCCGTCGACCTGCGCGGCCTTGAAGATCTCGGCGTCGACACCGCGCAACCCAGCGAGGAACAGCGCCATCACGAAGCCGGTCGACTGCCACACGGCGGCGATCACGATACAGAAGATCGCCTTGTCCGGATCGTCGAGCCAGCCGAACGAGAAGCTCGTCCAGCCCCAGTCGTGCATCACCTTCTCCAGGCCGAGGCCCGGGTTCAGGATCCACTGCCATGCGGTGCCCGTGACGATGAACGACAGCGCCATCGGATACAGGAAGATCGCGCGCAGCGCGCCTTCGTTGCGGATCCGCTGGTCGAGCAGGATCGCCAGGAACAGCCCGAGTGCGACGCAGATCGCGATGAACGGAATCCCGAACCAGCCGAGGTTCGCGGCGGAGGTCCACCACACGTCGTTCTGGAACAGGTCCGTGTAACGGCCGAAGCCGTCGAATTCGTAGTTCGGCAACAGCCGCGAGTTGGTCAGCGACAGATAGCCGGTAATCAGAATGAAGCCGTAGATGAACACCACGGCGATCGCGAGGCTCGGCGCGAGCACGAGCTTCGGGATCCAGCGATCGGCGAAGGCCGACAGCGGCGACGTGCGCCGTGCGGCGGCAGCGCCGGATCCGTTTCCGCTAAGAGGGGCAGCCACTTGATTCGACTCCTGGAACGAGGGTGACGCAGGCCGGGCCGGCGCCAGGTACGGCACGGGCCCGCGGGCGAGCCCGTTTGCTGCACTTGCAAAAACGCCCGGCCGACGAAGCGTTTCCGGCCGGGCGCCTGTCGCGCTTTACTTCACCTTCGCGGCTTTCGCGAGCGCGGCGACCGCGCTCTTCGAATCCTGCTGCGAGTTCATGAACTTCGTCACGACGTCGGTGATCGCGCCGGCCGTTGCATCGCCCTGCGCCATCCCGTGTGCGAGCGACGGCACGAAGCCGCCCGACTTGATCGCGGTCTGCTCGTCGGCGTACGACTTCTTCGCGCAGTCGTCGAACTTGTCCATCTTCACGCCGAGGCGCACCGGCACCGAGCCCTTCAGCAGGCTGAACTGCTCCTGGAAGCCCGGCGTCATGATCGTCTTCGCGAGTGCGACCTGGCCCGGCGTCGCGTCCTTCTGGCCCTTCTGCTGGAAGAACACGAACGAGTCGACGTTGAACGTGTACGAGTTCGCCGTACCCGGGACCGCCGCGCAGATGTAGTCCTTGCCCGCCTTCTTGCCGGCGTTCTCGAACTCGCCCTTCGCCCAGTCGCCCATGAACTGCATGCCGGCCTTGCCGTTGATGACCATCGCGGTCGCGAGGTTCCAGTCGCGGCCGTTGCGGCCGGTATCGAAGTAGCCCTGGATCTTGCGCACCGTGTCGAACACGGACAGCATCTGCGGCGACGTCAGCGTCGCCTGGTCGAGATCGACCAGCGCCTTCTTGTAGAACGCCGCTCCCTGCGACAGCACGACGTCTTCCCACAGCGTCAGGTCCTGCCACGGCTGACCGCCCATCGCGACCGGCTGGATGCCCGCGGCCTTCAGCTTGTCGGCGACCGCGAAGAATTCCGGCCAGGTGGTCGGCACCTTCGCGCCGACCTTGTCGAGCGCGGCCTTGTTGATATAGAGCCAGTTCACGCGGTGCACCGAGAACGGCGCGGCGACGGTGTGGCCCTTGTACTTGATGATCTTGTCGATTTCCGGCGGCAGGTTCTGCTTCCAGTCGCCAGCGGCGGAATCGATGTTGACGAGCACGCCCTGGTCGGCCCAGTCCTGGATCAGCGGGCCCTTGATCTGCGCGGCCGACGGTGCGTCGCCGCTGATCACCTTGGTCTTCAGCGCGGTCATCGCCGCGGCGCCGGCGCCGCCCGCGACCGCGAAGTCCTTCCACACGTAGCCCTGCTTCTGCACGTCGTCCTTCAGCACGCCGACGGCCTTCGACTCGCCGCCCGAGGTCCACCAGTGCAGCACGGTTACGTTCTCGGCCGCCTGCGCCGCCACGGCGCCAGCCATCAGACCCGCGGCGCAGAGCGCGCCCATGATCGAGCGAACTTTCATTACTTATCTCCTCCAGACTGAATCAACTCGTGAAGTTCCCCGACGGGGAACCGGCTTCTTGATAAACGACGGGGAAATCGAGCCGCGGGACGCATGCAGCGTACGGGGCCGATGACCGGCCGGGCTCTTACAGAAAGCGTGAATCGAGATTCAACGGCGTGTCTCCTCTTTGTGTTTCTGGCCCGCCGCGATGCTGCGGCGCGAGCCCGGGGGCGACGGCGCGCGGACGATGCGCACCGTCAATGTCCGATAACATTCGGCACAAGGCGTTCCCGAAGGCGAAGCTCGCGCAGTTCATCGACCGCACTTCTTTTTTTCTTCGCCCAGGTGCTACCCCTTGCGGCGGATTGTAGTTAAACTACAATTCAGTGTCAAAAATATTTTTATCGCACTACGGATCGCTTCCCAGCACCCCAACCGGCGGAGACACATGCATACCGATTCCAGCTTTACCTTCGTACTTTTCGGCGGCACCGGCGACCTGTCGATGCGCAAGATCCTGCCCGCGCTGTTCGAAGCGCACCGCGGCAACATGCTCGCGGAAAGCGGCCGGATCGTTGCCGTCGCGCGGCACGAATCGGATCGGGCCGGCTATCTCGAGTGGGTCGACACGCATGTGAAGCCGCACGCGGCGAAGGCGGCCGGCAAGGCCTTCGACGACACCGCGTGGAAATCCTTCCTCGAACGCATCGAATACGTGAAGCTCGACCTCGGTCGCGCGGAGGACTACGTCGTGCTGCGCGACGCGGTCGCGCAGCTTCCCGGCATCCGCGTGTTCTATCTCGCGACGGGGCCGTCGCTGTTCGTGCCGATCTGCAAGGCGCTCGCGTCGGTCGGGCTGAACGAAGGCGCGCGCATCGTGCTCGAGAAGCCGCTCGGCTACGACCTGCGCTCGTCGAACGCGATCAACGACGCGGTCGGCGAGATCTTCGCGGAAGACCAGATCTACCGGATCGACCACTACCTCGGGAAGGAGCCGGTGCAGAACCTGCTCGCGCTGCGCTTCGGCAATGCGCTGTTCGAGCCGCTGTGGCGCCGCGAATGGGTCGAGAGCATCCAGATCACGATCGCCGAGGAGCTCGGCGTCGAGGCGCGCGGCGATTTCTACGACAATACGGGCGCGCTGCGCGACATGGTGCAGAACCACCTGCTGCAGCTGCTGTCGATCGTCGCCATGGAGCCGCCGCATTCGATGGACTCCGACTCGGTGCGCGACGAAAAGCTGCGCGTGCTGCGCGCGCTGAAACCCGTCGATTCCCGCGACATCGGCAAGGTCGCGGTGCGCGGCCAGTATCATGCGGGCGTGATCAAGGGCGCGCAGGTGCCGGCCTACGCGACCGAGCCGGGCGTGAAGCCGGACAGCCCGACCGAAACCTTCGTCGCGCTGAAGGTCGAGATCGAGAACTGGCGCTGGGCCGGCGTGCCGTTCTTCCTGCGCACCGGCAAGCGTCTCGCCGATCGCGTCGCGGAGATCGTCGTCAACTTCCGGCCGGTGCCGCACTCGGCCCTCGGGCCGACCGCGCTGCGCGCCGGCTCGAACCGCCTCGTGATCCGGCTGCAGCCGAACGAGACGATTCGCCTGTACTGCCTCGCGAAGCAGCCCGGCGAAGGGATGAACCTCGCGAGCGTGCACCTCGACCTCGCGTTCGACCGCTTCTTCAAGGAAGGGCAGATGGAGGCGTACCAGCGCCTCCTGCTCGACGTGATCAACGGCCGCCTCGCGCTGTTCGTGCGTCGCGACGAGCAGGAAGCCGCGTGGCGCTGGGTCGAGCCGATCCTGAACGAATGGGCCCGCTCGTTGAAGCCGCCGAAGCCGTATGCGGCAGGCACGTGGGGGCCGGCCGCGGCGAGCGCGATGCTCGCGCAGCACGGCACCTGCTGGCTCGAAGAAGAAAACTGATGCAAACCGTTGTCGTGCGCGCAAGCGCGCGGCAACGTGCCCCATGATTCGCACGAATTGAACAGACAAAGCAGTCCGGAGGAGATGTGATCGAGATTCACGCTTTCGACACCCAGGAAGCGCAAAGCGAAGCGCTCGCGCGCGCCGTCGGCGATGCGCTGCGCGCCGCCCTCGGCGGCCCCGCGCGCCCGACGCTCGCGGTGTCCGGCGGCACGAGCCCGCGCCCGTTCCTGCAAACGCTGTCGCACGCGGCGCTCGACTGGGCCGGCGTCGACGTCACGCTGGTCGACGACCGCTGGGTGCCGGAGGACGATGCGGCCAGCAACGCGCACCTCGTGCGCGACACGCTGCTGCAGCACGCGGCGGCCCCTGCCCGCTTCCTGCCGCTCGTCGACACGCGCGTGTCGCTCGACGCGCACGTCGCCGCGCTCAACGCGAACGCCGACTACCGCGTACCGAGCGTCGCCGTGCTCGGCATGGGCGAGGACGGCCACACCGCGTCGATCTTCGCGGACGCGCCCGAATGGGACCACGCGATCGCGACGCCCGAGCGCTTCGTCGCCGTGCATCCCGGCGCCGCGCCGCATGCGCGGGTGAGCTTCTCGCTCGATGCGCTCAAGCGCGTCGACCGGCTGTTCCTGCTGATCGCGGGCGAACGCAAACGCGCGGTGCTCGACGCAGCGGCCGCATCGCTGCAGAAGAACGCGATTTCCCAACTGGCCAACGACAAGGGGACCAAGCTCGATGTCTACTGGTGCGCAAAGTAAGGCTGTCGTCGCGGGCCAGCATGCCGACGGCCCGCGCCTGCTCGCGGACGTCGGCGGCACGAACGCGCGTTTCGCGCTGGAAACCGGCCCCGGCGAGATCACGCAGATCCGCGTCTACCCCGGCGCCGACTATCCGACGCTCACCGACGCGATCCGCAAGTATCTGAAGGACGTGAAGATCAGCCGCGTGAACCATGCGGCGATCGCGATCGCGAACCCGGTCGACGGCGACCAGGTCACGATGACCAATCACGACTGGAGCTTCTCGATCGAGGCCACGCGCCGCGCGCTCGGCTTCGACACGCTGCTCGTCGTGAACGACTTCACCGCGCTCGCGATGGCGCTGCCGGGCCTGACCGATGCGCAGCGCGTGCAGATCGGCGGCGGCACGCGCCGCCAGAACAGCGTGATCGGGCTGCTCGGGCCCGGCACCGGGCTCGGCGTCTCCGGCCTGATTCCCGCGGACGACCGCTGGATCGCGCTCGGCAGCGAAGGCGGTCACGCATCGTTCGCGCCGCAGGACGAGCGCGAGGATCTCGTGCTGCAATACGCGCGCAAGAAGTTTCCGCACGTGTCGTTCGAACGCGTGTGCGCGGGTCCCGGCATCGAGGTCATCTACCGCGCGTTCGCCGCGCGCGACAAGAAGCGCGTGGCCGCGACCGTCGACACGGCGGAGATCGTCGAGCGCGCGCATGCGGGCGACGATCTCGCGCTCGAGGCGGTCGAATGCTTCTGCGGCATCCTCGGCTCGTTCGCCGGCAGCCTCGCGCTGACGCTCGGCGCGCTCGGCGGCGTATACATCGGCGGCGGCGTCGCGCTGAAGCTCGGCGAACTGTTCACGCGCTCGTCGTTCCGCGCGCGCTTCGAGGCGAAGGGCCGCTTCGCGCAGTATCTCCAGAACATCCCGACCTACCTGATCACCGCAGAATATCCGGCGTTCCTCGGCGTGTCGGCGATCCTCGCGGAGCAGTTGTCGAACCGGTCGGGCGGCGCATCGTCGGCCGTGTTCGAGCGGATCCGCCAGATGCGCGACGCGCTGACGCCGGCCGAGCGCCGCGTCGCCGATCTCGCGCTGAACCATCCGCGCTCGATCATCAACGACCCGATCGTCGACATCGCACGCAAGGCGGACGTGAGCCAGCCGACGGTGATCCGCTTCTGCCGCTCGCTCGGCTGCCAGGGGCTGTCGGACTTCAAGCTGAAGCTCGCGACCGGCCTCACCGGCACGATTCCGATGAGCCACAGCCAGGTGCATCTCGGCGACACGGCCACCGACTTCGGCGCGAAGGTGCTCGACAACACGGTGTCCGCGATCCTGCAGTTGCGCGAACACCTGAACTTCGAGCACGTCGAGAACGCGATCGAGATCCTGAACGGCGCGCGGCGCATCGAGTTCTACGGGCTCGGCAACTCGAACATCGTCGCGCAGGACGCGCATTACAAGTTCTTCCGCTTCGGGATTCCGACGATCGCGTACGGCGACCTGTACATGCAGGCCGCATCGGCCGCGCTGCTCGGCAAGGGCGACGTGATCGTCGCGGTGTCGAAGTCGGGACGCGCGCCGGAATTGCTGCGCGTGCTCGAAGTCGCGATGCAGGCCGGCGCGAAGGTGATCGCGATCACGTCGAGCAACACGCCGCTCGCGAAGCGCGCGACCGTCGCGCTCGAGACCGACCACATCGAGATGCGCGAATCGCAGCTGTCGATGATCTCGCGGATCCTGCATCTGCTGATGATCGACATCCTCGCGGTCGGCGTCGCGATCCGTCGCGCGTCGACCAACGGCGAGCTGCCGGAGGCCGTCGCGCAGGCGCGCGCACGGGCGAGCGACGACGAGACGGCCGACGTGCTCGACTGGCTGAGCCACGGCGCGTCGCCGGCGGCGAAGGACGTCGCGCGGGACTGACGCCCGACACGGCACGGCGGCGGCCGCTTTCCGTCCGCCCGAAAAAAAACGCCACCGACGCATCGCGCGGTGGCGTTTTTTCATGCCGCGGCGGCTCAGGCGCCTGCTTTCACCGGCCGGCCATGCCAGCGCAGCACGAGGGAGCGGCCGACGAAACACAGCACGCCGGTGACGCCGATCGTCACGCCCATCGCGAACGGCGTGCCGTCCGCGAGTGCGCCGATCGCGACGCTCGCGATCGCGCCCAGCGCGAGCTGCATCGCGCCGAACACGGCCGCCGACGCGCCCGCGTTGTGCGGATAGCGATGCATCAGGTCGGTCGTGCAGTTCGCGGACAGGATCCCGACCACGCCGACCACGAAGAACAGGCACACGACGATCGACCACAACCCGCCCCACCCGGTCAGCGCGACGAGCGCGACCGCGAGCGACGCGATGCAGCTCACGAGCGATGCGGCCGCGATGATGCGCAGCGAGCCGACGCGGCCGACGAGCCGCGTATTCGCGAAATTGCCGATCATGATCCCGACGACGTTCAGGCCGAACAGCAGCCCGTAGTGCTGCGGCGACACGTGAAAATACTCGATGTACACGAACGGCGTCGCGGTGATGTACGAGAACATCGACGCGAACGCCATCCCGCCGCACAGCATGTGCCCCCACGCGACCGGATCGGAGAGGATGCGCCCGTACGATGCGAACGACGCGAGCACGGCCGCGCTCTTGCGCCGCTCCTTCGGCCAGGTTTCGGGCACGCGCAGGTACGCGGTCGTCGCGCACACCGCACCGAACACGGCCAGCACGACGAACACGCCGCGCCAGCCCGAGAAGCGCAGGATCTGCCCTCCGATCAGCGGCGCGAGCAGCGGCCCGACCGCAGTGACGATCGCGACCATCGACAGCACCTTCGCCGCATCGGTCGGCTCGTGCGCGTCGCGCGCGATCGCACGCGACAGCACCGACGCCGCGCCGGCGCCGAGCGCCTGCAGGAACCGCACGAGGATCAGCATGTCGATCGAGTTCGACACGAAGCAGCCGATGCTCGCGAGCGTGAACAGCGCGATGCCGCCGAGCAGCACGGGCCGGCGGCCCCACGTATCGGACATCGGACCGTACAGCAGCATGCCGATCGAGAAGCCGGCCATGAAGCTCGTCAGCGTGCGCTGCGCGGCGCCGGGGCTGACGGAAAAGCCGTCGGCGATCGACGGCAGGCTCGGCAGGTACATGTCGGTGGCGATCGGCCCGCAAGCGGCGAGCGCGCCAAGCAACAGGATCAGCCGGGCATCGGGCCGGCGCCGGACGACGTGGGACATGGGTATCCGGAATGGAGGCCCGCGCGCATCGGGGCGCGCGTGGCGGTGAAGACGGGAGGCCGCGCCGCGGACGGCGCTCAGGCCCATGATTGTACGCGCAACTTTTTCGCGTGCCGGCGGCCGGGCGCCGCGCACGGCCGGACGGCGCCGTACGGCCGATCGCCGCCGCTGGCGCGCGAGGCGGCACGCGGATTCGATTAAGCTTGCGGCTCCCCGCTTCTCTTGTCCGACCCAATCGACGCACGACCGAACCGATGACCGCTTTCCTGCTGATCTGGAGCCCCAAGAAATGGCCGTGGCCCGAGCTGCCCGACGTCGCCGCGCGCGTGAAGGCCGGCGAGGCCGTGCACGACGTGTGGGGCTGCGGCTTTGCCCGCGGCATCCTGCCGGGCGATCGCGTGTTCCTGCACCGCGTCGCGAAGGAGCCGAAGGGCGTGTTCGGCTCGGGCTACGTGACGCGCGCGCCCTACGAAGTGCCGGACCCGGCGACGAAGCGCGGCTACCGGCTGTGCATCGATTTCGTCTACGACTGGCTGGTCGACGCCCATCAGGACGTCGTGATCCCGCGCGACGCGCTGCGCGTGCATCCATACTCGGTGCAGACCTGGGACGCGCAGTCCTCCGGCACGTCGATCAAGCCGATGGTCGAAGGCCCGCTGGAGAAGCGCTGGGTCGAACTGACCGGCAAGCGCAAGCCGCCGCGATAAACGGGCCGGATCGGACGCCGGCCATGCGCGCCGGCCAGTCCCCTGCGTGCCGAAAGGCCGCAGACCGCGCGGCGGGCCCGTCATGCGCGTCTCCGGTACAATCGGACGATCGTTCCGCCCAGGCGCCGCGGCCCGTGCACAGGCCCCCGCGCCCTTCTCTCGCAGGTTTCGCACATGTCCAACAATCAGATCCTCTTCGAACGCGCCCAGAAGACCATTCCGGGCGGCGTCAATTCGCCGGTGCGCGCCTTCCGTTCGGTCGGCGGCACGCCGCGTTTCGTCTCGCGCGCGCAGGGCCCGTACTTCTGGGATGCCGACGGCAAGCAGTACATCGACTACATCGGCTCGTGGGGCCCGATGATCGTCGGCCACGTTCATCCGGAAGTGCTGTCGGCCGTGCAGAACGTGCTCGCCGACGGCTTTTCGTTCGGCGCGCCGACCGAGGCGGAAATCGAGATCGCCGAGGAAATCTGCAAGCTCGTGCCGTCGATCGAGCAGGTGCGGATGGTGTCGAGCGGCACCGAGGCCACGATGAGCGCGCTGCGTCTCGCGCGCGGCTTCACGGGCCGCAGCCGCATCGTCAAGTTCGAGGGCTGCTATCACGGCCACGCGGACAGCCTGCTGGTCAAGGCCGGCTCCGGCCTGCTGACGTTCGGCAACCCGACGTCGGCCGGCGTGCCCGCCGACATTGCGAAACACACGACCGTCCTCGAATACAACAACGTCGCCGCGCTCGAAGAAGCGTTCGGCGCGTTCGGCGACGAGATCGCCGCGGTGATCGTCGAGCCCGTCGCGGGCAACATGAACCTCGTGCGCGGCACGCCCGAATTCCTGAATGCGCTGCGCGCGCTGTGCACGAAGCACGGCGCCGTGCTGATCTTCGACGAGGTGATGTGCGGCTTCCGCGTCGCGCTGGGCGGCGCGCAGGCGTACTACGGGATCGCGGCCGACCTCACCTGCCTCGGCAAGGTGATCGGCGGCGGGATGCCGGCCGCCGCGTTCGGCGGCCGGCGCGACATCATGGCCCACCTCGCGCCGCTCGGCGGCGTGTACCAGGCCGGCACGCTGTCGGGCAACCCGATCGCGGTCGCCGCGGGCCTGAAGACGCTGCAACTGATCCAGGCGCCCGGCTTCTACGACGCGCTGACCGCGCAGACGAAACGCCTCGCCGATGGCCTCGCGGCCGAAGCGCGCGCGGCCGGCGTGCCGTTCGCCGCCGACTCGATCGGCGCGATGTTCGGCCTGTACTTCGCCGAGCGCGTGCCGGTCAGCTTCGCGGAAGTGACGAAGAGCAACGTCGAGCGCTTCAACCGCTTCTTCCACCTGATGCTCGACGAAGGCGTGTACTTCGCGCCGTCCGCGTACGAGGCCGGCTTCGTGTCGAGCACGCACGACGACGCGGTGATCGACGCGACGCTCGCGGCCGCACGCCGCGCATTCGCGGCCCTCGCCGCCTGACCCGGGTCCGCACGCATGTTCTCTGATACCGATTTCGCCCACATGCAGCGCGCGCTGACGCTCGCGGCGCGCGGCATGTATACGACCGCGCCGAACCCGCGCGTCGGCTGCGTGATCGTCAAGGACGGCGACGTGATCGGCGAAGGCTTCACGCAGCCGGCCGGCCAGGACCACGCGGAAGTGCAGGCGCTGAAGGACGCGCGTGCGCGCGGCCATGACGTCGCCGGCTCCACCGTGTACGTGACGCTCGAGCCGTGCAGCCACTTCGGCCGCACGCCGCCGTGCGCGAACGCGCTGATCGACGCGCGCGTCGCGAAGGTCGTCGCGGCGATGGAAGACCCGAATCCGCAGGTGTCGGGGCGCGGCCTCGGGATGCTGCGCGACGCGGGCATCGACGTGCGCTGCGGGCTGCTCGCGAACGAAGCGGGCGAACTGAACATCGGCTTCGTGTCACGGATGACGCGCGGCCGCCCGTGGGTGCGGATGAAGACGGCCGCGTCGCTCGACGCACGCACCGCGCTGCCGTCCGGCGAAAGCCAGTGGATCACCGGCGAGGCCGCGCGCCTCGACGGCCATGCTTGGCGCGCGCGCGCGTGCGCGATCCTCACCGGGATCGGTACCGTGCGCGAGGACAACCCGCTCTTGACCGTGCGCGGCGTCAACACGCCGCGCCAGCCGCAGCGCGTGCTGGTCGACAGCCGCCTCGACCTGCCGCTCGATGCGCGCCTGCTCGAAGGCGCGCCGCTGCTGATCTTCTGCGGCCGGCTCGACGCCGCCGGCGAAGTGCGCGCGAACGTGCTGAAATCGCGCGGCGCGGAAATCGTGCCGCTCGCGAATGCGTACGGCAAGGTCGACCTGCCCGCGATGCTGGCTGCACTCGGCGCGCGCGGCGTCAACGAACTGCACGTCGAGGCCGGTCACAAGCTGAACGGCTCGCTGCTGCGCGAGCAGTGCGTCGACGAGCTGCTGGTCTACCTCGCGCCGAGCCTGCTCGGCAGCGACGCGGCCGGCATGTTCGACCTCGCCGCGCCGGCGAGCCTCGACGCCCGCACGCGACTCGCGTTCCACAGCGTCGAGCGGATCGGCGACGATCTGCGGATCCTGGCGCGCGTCGCGCCGCCCTCCGCCACGCTTTGAACGGAGCCGTCACGATGTTTACCGGAATTGTCGCGGCCGTCGGCCGCATCGAAGCGATCAACCCGCTCGGCGCGTCGCCCGAGGCGGGCGTGCGGCTGACCGTGCAGGCCGGCGGGCTCGACCTGGCCGATGTCGCGCTCGGCGACAGCATCGCGATCCAGGGCGCGTGCATGACGGTGATCGAAAAGACCGGCACCGGATTCGACGTCGACGTGTCGCGCGAAAGCCTGAACCGCACGGTCGGCCTCGCGCAGCCCGGCGAAGTGAACCTCGAGAAGGCGCTGCGCGCGCACGACCGCCTCGGCGGGCACATCGTGTCGGGCCACGTCGACGGCCTCGGCACCGTGACGCGCTTCGCGCCGGTCGGCGAATCGCACGAGCTGCGGATCGTCGCGCCGCGCGAGCTCGGCCGCTATCTCGCGTACAAGGGCTCGATCACGGTCAACGGCGTGAGCCTGACCGTCAACTCGGTCGACGATCGCGCCGACGGCTGCGAGTTCTCGATCAACCTGATCCCGCATACGGTCGAGGTCACGACGCTGCGTCACGTGAAGGCCGGCGACAAGGTCAATCTCGAAATCGACATGATCGCGCGGTATGTGGAGCGGATGATGTCGGCATCGCAGGGCGTGCCTCAGGACTGACCAGGCGGTTCCGCCCGCTGGATGGGAAATGGCGCCCGGCGGCGTGGCCCGGCACCTGGCCTGATGGCCAACGACGCGCACGGGTCATCCCGTCGCGCTAAGATGCAACGGCAGCGGTTTCGGCGCCGCGGCGCGCGGTGCGCCGCGTACCGGCTGCCCCTTTTCCTCCAGGAGTCGTCCCCATGTCCATCTCGATGTACCAGGCTTCGCTGCCCGTCCTGATCCGCGGCCTCACCAACCTGCAGCACATCCTCGGCAAGGCTCAGGCGCACGCGGCCGAAAAGCAGATCGACCCGTCGGTGTTCATCGGCGCACGCCTCTATCCGGACATGCTGCCGCTCGTCCGCCAGGTGTATATCGCGACCGACACGGCCAAGGGCTGCGCCGCGCGGCTTGCCGGCGTCGACATCCCGAGCTATCCCGACGTCGAGCAGACATTCGACGAACTGCACGCGCGCATCCAGAAGACGATCGACTATCTGAAAGGCTTCGACGCCGCGCAGATCGACGGCAGCGAAGCGCGCCAGGTCGTGCTCAAGATGCGCGTCGGCCCGATCGAGTTCACCGGCCAGTCGTATCTGCTGAATTTCGTGCTGCCCAACTTCTTCTTCCACGTGACGACGGCGTACGACATCCTGCGCCACAGCGGCGTCGAACTCGGCAAGCTCGACTACCTCGGCGGCCGTAACGACCAGGCGTGACGCACGGCCGGGCCTCGGCCGGCCTGCGGCGGCCCGTCTTCGGGCGGCCCGCGCCGGCCCGGACGGGCCCGTCCCGACTGCCGGCCACACCGCTTTCCGGCGCGCTCGCCGGCCGCGCGCAGCCGGTGCCAGCCGAAACGCGGTCCGGCTGGCGTAAAATACGCACTTTCCTCTTTCTCGCCCCCTTATGACGCTCGCCTCCACGCTCGACATCATCGCGGAGTTGAAAGCCGGCCGGATGGTGATCCTGGTCGACGAAGAAGACCGCGAAAACGAAGGCGACCTCGTGATCGCCGCCGAATTCGTCACGCCGGAAGCGATCAACTTCATGGCCAAGTACGGCCGTGGCCTGATTTGTCTGACGTTGACGCAGGAACGCTGCAAGCAGCTGCACCTGCCGCTGATGACCTACCGCAACGGCACGCAATACGGCACCGCGTTCACGGTCAGCATCGAAGCGGCCGAAGGCGTGACGACCGGCATCTCGGCCGCCGACCGCGCGCACACGATCGCCACGGCGGTCGCGCACGACGTCCGCCCCGAGCACATCGTGCAGCCGGGCCACGTGTTCCCGATCATGGCGCAGCCGGGCGGCGTGCTCGTGCGCGCCGGCCACACCGAGGCCGGCTGCGACTTCACCGCGCTTGCCGGGCTCACGCCCGCCGCGGTGATCTGCGAGGTCATCAAGGACGACGGCACGATGGCGCGCCTGCCCGACCTGCTCGAGTTCGCGAAGGAACACGATCTGAAGATCGGCACGATCGCCGACCTGATCCAGTACCGCAGCCGCACCGAATCGATCATCGAGCGGATCGCCGAGCGCACGATGCAGACCGCGCACGGCACGTTCCGCGCGGTGCTGTACCGCGACCAGCCGAGCGGCTCGCCGCACATCGCGCTGGTGCGCGGCACGCCGTCGCCCGACGTCGATACGCCCGTGCGCGTGCACGAGCCGCTGTCGGTCCTCGATCTGCTCGAGACGGGCATCTCGACGCACTCGTGGACGCTCGACGCGGCGATGCACGAGATCGCGGAGCGCGACCTCGGCGTGATCGTGCTGCTCAACTGCGGCGACACGAAGGAACATCTGATCGACGTCTTCAAGGCGTTCGACGAGGAAGAAAAGGCCGCTGCGCTGAAGCGCCGGCCAGTCGATTTCAAGACGTTCGGCATCGGCGCGCAGATCCTGCGCGACGTCGGCGTCGGCAAGATGCAGGTGCTGTCGAATCCGCGCAAGCTGGGCAGCATGTCCGGCTACGGCCTCGAAGTCACGGGCTTCATTCCGATGCCCGGCGGCGAAGCCAAGTCCTGCCCGGCGTCCCACGCGTAACCCGCCACGACGCTTTCGCCCTATAACCGTTCATCCACACCACGGACCAGATCATGGAAATCGGACAATACCAACCGAATCTCGAAGGCGACGGCCTGCGTATCGGCATCGTGCAATCCCGCTTCAACGAACCCGTCTGCAACGGCCTCGCCGATGCGTGCGTCGAGGAACTCGAGCGCCTCGGCGTCTCCGGTGAAGACGTGCTGCTCGTGTCGGTGCCCGGCGCGCTGGAAATCCCGCTCGCGCTGCAAAAGCTCGCGGAAAGCGGCCAGTTCGACGCACTGATCGCACTCGGCGCGGTGATCCGCGGCGAGACGTACCACTTCGAACTCGTGTCGAACGAAAGCGGCGCGGGCATCACCCGCATCGGCCTCGACTTCAACCTGCCGATCGCCAACGCGGTCCTGACGACCGAAAACGACGAGCAAGCCGTCGCGCGCATGACCGAAAAGGGTCGTGACGCCGCACGCGTCGCGGTCGAGATGGCCAACCTGACGATGGCACTCGACCAACTCGGCGACGACGAGGACGAGGAAGAAGAGGACGAAGACGACGAAGAGGAGCGCGCATGAAGAAGAGCGCCCGCCGACAATCGCGCGAGCTGGCGACGCAGGGCCTGTATCAGTGGCTGCTGTCGAACGCGGCCTCCGGCGAGATCGACGCGCAACTGCGCGGCGCGCTCGGTTACGACAAGGCCGACAAGGAGCTGCTCGACGCGATCCTGCACGGCGTGATTCGCGAGCATGCGACGCTCGTCGAAGCCCTCACGCCGTCGCTGGACCGTCCGGTCGATCAACTGTCGCCGGTCGAACGCGCCGTGCTGCTGATCGCGACGTTCGAGCTCACGCATCATGTCGAAACGCCGTACCGCGTGATCATCAACGAAGCAGTCGAACTCGCGAAGACGTTCGGCGGCTCCGACGGCTACAAGTACGTCAACGGCGTGCTCGACAAGCTCGCCGCGAAGCTGCGCCCCGCCGAAACGCAGGCGCGCCGCAACGGCTGATTCCGCAGGCAGACGGGCGCGCAAGCGCCCGTTTTTCGTTCTCCCTCCCCCTCCCCGCTCCGCCCGACCGATGAATACCACCGCCGATTCGCTCGTCACGCTCGCCGCACGCGTCGACGCGATCCAGCCCTTCTACGTGATGGAACTGATGAAGGAGGCACAGCGGCTCGAGTCCTCCGGGCGCGATGTTATCCACATGGGCATCGGCGAACCGGATTTCACCGCGCCGGAGCCCGTCGTCGAGGCGGCGGCGGCCGCGCTGCGCCGCGGCGTCACGCAGTACACGAGCGCGCTCGGCATCGCGTCGCTGCGCGAAGCGATCGCCGCGCACTATGCACGCGCCTACGGCCTCACGATCAGCCCCGAGCGGATCGTCGTGACGGCCGGCGCCTCCGCCGCGCTGCTGCTTGCGTGCCTGGCGCTCGTCGGCCGCGACGACGAGGTGCTGATGCCCGACCCGTCGTATCCGTGCAACCGGCACTTCGTCGCGGCGGCCGAAGGTCGGCCGGTGCTCGTGCCGAGCGGCCCGGAAGCGCGCTTCCAGCTCACCGCGGACGACGTCCGCACGCGCTGGGGCAGTCGCACGCGCGGCGTGCTGCTCGCGTCGCCGTCGAACCCGACCGGCACGTCGCTCGAGCCGGACGAGCTGAAGCGGATCGTCGAAGCCGTGCGCGCACGCGGCGGCTTCACGATCGTCGACGAAATCTACCAGGGGCTCAGCTACGACGCGGCGCCCGTGTCGGCGCTGTCGTTCGGCGACGACGTCGTCACCGTGAACAGCTTCTCGAAGTACTTCAGCATGACCGGCTGGCGGCTCGGCTGGCTCGTCGTGCCGCCCGCGCTCGTCGGTACCTTCGAAAAGCTGTCGCAGAACCTGTTCATCTGTCCGTCCGCGCTCGCGCAGCACGCGGCGCTCGCGTGCTTCGAGCCGGCGGCGCTCGACATCTACGAGGCGCGCCGCCTCGAATTCAAGCGTCGCCGCGACTTCATCGCGCCAGCGCTCGAGAAGCTCGGCTTCACCGTGCCCGTGATGCCGGACGGTGCGTTCTACGTGTATGCGCACTGCGGCGGCGTCGCTCATCCCGCGGCCGGCGACAGCGCGGCGCTCACGCAGGCGATGCTGCACGACGCGGGTGTCGTGCTGGTGCCGGGCATGGATTTCGGCGTGCATGCACCGCGCGACTATATCCGGCTGTCCTATGCGACCGCCTACTCGCGCCTCGAAGAGGCCGTCGAGCGGCTCGCGACACTCTTCGGCCAGCACTGACCGCGATCCGCGTTCCCGGCCGGCACGCCGGCCTTTCCGCCCGCGCGAAAGAAAAAGGCACCCGAATCGGGTGCCTTTTTGCTGGAGCCTGGCCGGAACCGCGGGACGTTACGCGCCGAGTTCCGAGTGGTCGCCGCCGTGCGCCTGCTTCGCGGTATCGACGCTCGCGTCGTCCTGCTGCGGTGCGCCCTTCGGCGCGGCAGCCGCCTTCGCGGTGATCGGCTGCGCGCCGTCGAGCGTCGCATGCACGCGCTTGGCGCCGCCGGCCGATGCCGTCACGGCCGCGGTCACGATCGGCTTCGACGGCTGGGCCGGCGCCTGCGGCGCATTGACCGGCACGCTGCGGCCATGCGCGACGTCGCGCAGGCGACCGCGCTCGGCCATGACCTTCGAGCCGTAGGCGGTGTCGTCCGGGTTGGTCGAGCCGTTGTACAGGCGCAGGCCGTTCGCGAGCGAGCCGCCGCGGGCGATGCAGTCCTTCAACACGAGCGCGCCGACCTGCAGGTTCGCGAGCGGCTGCAGCGCGGTGTCGGTACCGCCGAAATACTCGAATTTGTCGGAATGAACCTTCGACATCACCTGCATCAGGCCTTGTGCGCCGACGCCGCTTTCCGCGTACGGGTTGAAGCCCGATTCGATCGCCATCACGGACAGCAACAGCAGCGGATCGAGGCCGACGTCGCGGCCGGTCTGGAAAGCAGCCTTGACGAGCTGGCCGAGCGGCTCCTGCGCGACCCGGTAACGGCGCGACAGGTAGGTGGCGACCAGCGCCTGTTCGCGGTTCGACGCGAGCGCGCGATCGTCGCGCGCATCGGCCGGGACCCGCTGGGTCGGGATCAGTTTCGCCAGCGCGACGGGCGACGGGCCGTTACGGGCCGGATCGGACGCATCGTTCTGCGCGGCGGTTTCCGGTGCGACGTCGAGACCGACGGCGAGCGCATCCGTTTCAGGGACGTCTTCCTGCTGCGGCTGCGCGCCAGCGGGCGCGAAGTTCGGCAGCGGATGACCGGTCAGCAAACGGGCCGGACCGGCCTGCACGGCCGCGGATACGACCGGCATCAGCTTCGCGGCGAGATTCCCGCGCACGGTCGGCAGCAGCCACAAGGCAAGTGCGACCGCGACAGCGAGACAGCCGACAACGCTGAATAGATGGTGACTGACACGCGTCCCGCGACGCAGCATGTTGCGCACGATTTGCGCATGCTGTTCACTGGGACGCCACGATAACCAAGCGTTCATTCAGATCATCTCCCATGAACATGACTCGTGCGGCTCGCTCTGCTCGATGGCGAGACGGAAAACGCGCCGCGGAATCACGACACCGCACGCCTTGGTTGGGACGCGCAAGCATCGGGGAAACGGTATAAGTACCGTTCGAGGCCACGGTGTAAGAGGGCCTGCACCTTCGCACAGTGGGCGAGGCGGGCATACGCGGTGGCACCCACGCAAAAAACCAGCGTCTGGTGGCGCTGGCTGGGACTACGACAATGGCCGTCGAATACGCCGTGCAGGTTTCGGCGGACGGTGACGCGCTGCGTCAAAGATCGGTGATTGGCGGCTCGAAGCCTTTTACCCTGCAACCAATGTGAGCGGATTCTAGCAGGGTTTTATAGATCGTCAACACTATAAAACTTTGAAATTATAACAAAAAGTAATTTTGAATCACCCTTCAGATCGCCGGCCCCCTGCCGTAGGGGCTCTGCGCGTCGTCGACAATTTTCTCCGCCGGGCGTGCGAGCGGCCGCCCGGGTAAAATCGTCGGTCGATTCGGGGCCGCAGCCGGCCGCTGCGCCCGCCCATCGCTGCCCGCTTTGCGGGCGGCCCGGACCTTCTTCATGAAATACAAAGACTTACGCGATTTCATCCAGCGCCTCGAGGCGCTCGGCGAACTGCGGCGCGTCACGCAGCCCGTGTCGCCCGTGCTGGAAATGACCGAACTGTGCGACCGCGTGCTGCGTGCCGGCGGCCCGGCGCTGCTGTTCGCAGCGCCGCCCGGCAATGCGTTCCCGGTGCTCGGCAACCTGTTCGGCACGCCGCGCCGCGTGGCGCTCGGCATGGGTGTCGATGCGGGCGACGACGCCGCGCTCGGCTCGCTGCGCGACCTCGGGCGGCTGCTGTCCGCGCTGAAGGAGCCGGATCCGCCGAAGAGCCTGAAGGACGCCGGCAAGCTGCTGTCGCTCGCGAAGGCCGTATGGGACATGGCGCCGAAATCGGTGTCGTCGCCGCCGTGCCAGGAGATCGTCTGGGAGGGCGCCGACGTCGACCTGAACAAGCTGCCGATCCAGACCTGCTGGCCCGGCGACGCGGGGCCGCTCGTCACGTGGGGCCTCACGGTCACACGCGGGCCGAACAAGCCGCGCCAGAACCTCGGCATCTACCGCCAGCAGCTGATCGGCCGCAACAAGCTGATCATGCGCTGGCTCGCGCATCGCGGCGGTGCGCTGGACTTCCGCGAATTCGCGCTGAAGAACCCCGGCAAGCCGTATCCGGTCGCGGTCGTGCTCGGCGCCGATCCGGCCACGACGCTCGGCGCGGTGACGCCCGTGCCCGATTCGCTGTCCGAGTATCAGTTCGCCGGCCTGCTGCGCGGCAGCCGCACCGAGCTCGCGAAGTGCCTGACGCCCGGCGTCGATACGCTGCAGGTGCCCGCGCGCGCGGAGATCGTGCTCGAAGGCTTCATCCATCCGCAGGAAGGCGCGCCCGCCCCTGCCCCGGCCGGCGCACCGCCGCGGCCGGCCGGCAACGCGGCCGCCGCATACGAACACGCGCTCGAAGGCCCGTACGGCGACCACACCGGCTACTACAACGAGCAGGAGTGGTTCCCGGTGTTCACCGTCGAGCGGATCACGATGCGCCGCGACGCGATCTATCACTCGACCTACACCGGCAAGCCACCCGACGAGCCGGCCGTGCTCGGCGTCGCGCTCAACGAGGTGTTCGTGCCGCTGCTGCAGAAGCAGTTCACCGAGATCACCGACTTCTACCTGCCGCCGGAAGGCTGCAGCTACCGGATGGCCATCGTCCAGATGAAGAAGAGCTACGCCGGCCATGCGAAGCGCGTGATGTTCGGCGTGTGGAGCTTCCTGCGGCAGTTCATGTATACGAAGTTCATCGTGGTCGTCGACGAGGACGTGAACATCCGCGACTGGAACGAGGTGATCTGGGCGATCACGACGCGCGTGGACCCCGTGCGCGACACAGTGATGGTCGACAGCACGCCGATCGACTATCTCGATTTCGCGTCGCCCGTCGCGGGCCTCGGCTCGAAGATGGGGCTCGACGCGACCAACAAGTGGCCCGGCGAAACGAACCGCGAATGGGGTCGCCCGATCGAGATGGATGCGGCCGTGAAGGCGCGCGTCGACCGGCTCTGGCAGGAAATCGGACTGTAAGTCCACGCCTTGAACGCACCCGACAAGAACGACGATGAGCTTTCCCCCCGCCTCGATGCTGTCCGACGGGTTCTTCCTGTCGCTGTCGCTGTGTCTCGACATCGGCCTCGTCAACGTCGCGATGCTGTCGCTGACGCTGTCGCACGGCTTCCGGCCGGGCTTCTGGCTCGGCGTCGGCTCGTGCTTCGGCGATCTCGTCTACGCGACGCTCGCGCTCGCGGGCATGGCCGTGCTGCTGCAGTTCGAGGCCGTGCGCTGGATCGTCTGGATCGGCGGCGGTGCGGTGCTGCTGTTCCTCACGTGGAAGATGGCGCGTGAAGCGCTCGCGCCGGCCGGCAGCGCCGGCGACGGCACGGCCGACGAAACACCGCAGCCGCGTGCCAGCGCGCGGCGCAGCTTCGTGCGCGGCATGCTGCTTGCGATGTCGTCGCCGAGCGCGATCCTGTGGTTCGCGGCGGTCGGCGGCGCGCTGATCGCGAAAGCCGGCGCGACCACGCCGGCGACGGCGTCGGTGTTCCTGTCCGGCTTCTTCCTCGGCGGCCTCGCGTGGACGCTCTTCATGTGCACGCTCGCGAGCCAGGGCCGCAAGCGCGCGGGCGCGGGGATGATGCGCGCGTGCCACGTCGCGTCGGCGCTGCTGTTCGCGTATTTCTCGTACAGCGTGATCGTCGGCGGCTACCGCGACCTGATTGCCCACGCGGCGTGACCGCCGCGCCCCGAGCCGCGCCCCGAATGAAAAACGGCGCAACGCCCCGCGAGGGACGTTGCGCCGTTTTGCCGCGCGCGGTCAGGCCGCCACGCGGAATGCGTCAACGACGCCAGCCGTGGTGACCCCAGCCGCCGTAGCCGTGACGCCAGTACGGACGGCCGTAGTAGCCACCGTAGCCGCCGACGACCACGGCGGGCGGCGCATAGTAAGCCGGCGCCGGCGCGTAATACACGGGCGGGGGCGGTGCGTAGTACACGGGCGGAGGCGGCGCATACACGGGATACGCAGGTGCGACCGGGACACCGATGCCGACCCCGATCGACACGTGAGCCTGCGCGGCGCTTGCGGCACCCAGGGCCAGCGCGGCGGCGGCGATGAACGGAATGAGCTTTTTCACTTCGATTCTCCTGCTGGAGCGGTAATTTGTGCGCTCCTGTCGGCAACGGCGGGCATGCACGTCGCATGGATGCAATGTAGCGAAAACCCGCCGCCCGCGTATCGCGCATTTGTTGCAAATTGCAATTCCAGACGGCCGCGGCCACCGTGCGGCAGGGCCGCGCGGACCGGCGATCCCCCTCGCGGGTCCCGCGATTCCGTCCGACCAGCGAAATCGCGCCATGCCGGCCGGTCAGTTTTACCGGATCCGGTAAGCGCGGCGCGCATGCTTCAGTAATCAACGATTACAAATTTGCGACAGGACGCCGACACGCCAAGCGGGGCACAGCCACCTCAAGAATTTGCCGCGTGGCCGTAGCGAACGCCGCCCGTTCGGGCCGTCCCCGTTCGGCAAACGCCGCCTATCCACGACCGCCCCGTCATTCCTGCGATACTGGCGTCTGCTCCGTTTGCGCTTCGTGGACCCGCCATGCCCCTCCCCGACACTCCCCGCCTCGGCTTCATCGGCGCCGGCCGCCTGGCGCGCTGTCTCGCGCTGCGCTTCGCGGCGGCCGGCTTTCCGGTCGTCGCGATCGCGAGCCGCACGGCGGAATCGGCCGCGGCGCTTGCCGCGCGCATCGACGGCTGCCGGGCGGTCGACACGCCGCAGCAGGTCGTCGACACCGCCGACCTGATCTTCCTGACCGTGCCCGACGACCATCTCGCATCGACCGCCGCCGCGCTGCGGTTCGATGCGGCGCGCGCGGCAAGCCAGGCGCTCGTCCACTGCAGCGGCGCGTCGGCGGTCGAATTGCTCGATCCGGCAAAGCGGCAAGGCGCGGCCACGGGCGGCTTCCATCCGCTCTATCTGTTCGGCGGCACGGACGCCGATCTCACCCGCATCGACGGCTGCTCGGTCACGCTCGAAGCCGACGGCGCGCTGCATGCGACGCTGCTGCGACTTGCTGCCGCACTCGGCTGCCATCCGCTGTCGATTCCGGCCGGCGGCCGAATGCTGTATCACGCGGCCGCGCATTACGCGGCGAGCTTCGCGCTGTGCGGGCTGTCGGAAGCGGTCGAGCTGTGGCGCGGCCTCGGCTTCGACGAGGAAGCCGCGTTGCGCGCGCTGCTGCCGATGCTCACCGGCACGATCGCGACCGCGCGCGACAAGGGCCTCGCGAACGCCCTGGCAGGCCCGGTGTCGCGCGGCGACACCGGCATCGTCGAGCGTCAGCTCGCGCTGCTCGAGGCGCGCGGCGGCGACCACGCGACGCTGTATGCGCTGATGACCCGCCGCGCGGTCGCGCTCGCGGCGAAGCGCGCGGCGCCGCCGCCCGCGCTGCCGGCGCTTGCGCAGGCCGTCGAAACGTCGCTCGAGCGCACGATCGGGCACCCCTCCCCGCCGCAAGACGAGGCGTGATAAGGTGTCGGCCGATGCGCCGCCATCCGGCGTTGGCGGCCGCACGCTACTCGACTGTATAAAAAGGATGCCAACGATGTTCGGCGAGATCGCCCGTTTTCTGCTCAATACCGTCTTCACGCTGTTCGGCGCCGCGCTGATTCTGCGCGTCTGGATGCAGGCCGTCCGCGTGCCGCCGTACAACCCCGTCACGCAGGCCGTGCTGCAGGCGACCAACTGGCTCGTGCTGCCGCTGCGCCGCGTGATCGCGGGCGTGCGCGGCATCGACTGGGCAAGCGTCGTCGCCGCCCTCCTCACCGCGCTCGTCTATGTGGTGCTGATGGTCGTGATGGCCGGCCTGGATCCGGCCTCGGTGATCGCGACGCTCGTCGTGGTCGCGCTGCTCACCGTCGTGAAGTGGGCGCTCAATCTCGTGATCTGGATGACGATCCTGATGGCGCTGCTGTCGTGGCTCAATCCGCGCTCGCCGGCGATGCCGATCCTCTACCAGCTCACCGCGCCGTTCCTGAACCCGCTGCGCCGCGTGATTCCGAACCTGGGCGGCATCGACCTGTCGCCGATCCTGCTGTTCGTGATCGTCCAGGTGCTGCTGATGATCGTCACGCGCGCCGCCGTGTCGCTGACGATGTTCGGCATCTGACGTATTGCGCTACGCTGCCGGCCCCTGCGCCGGCGGCGCCTCGAGCGTGTCGATCACGCCGAAGCGCGCGGGAATCATCGCGTAGCACACGCGCACCTTCTCGCGCGCCAGCCGCTCGAGCAGTTGCTGCGCCTCGTCCTCGGTGACGATGAACTCGACCTCGATCGCGAGCGAACCCTGCAGCTCGAAAAAGCGATCCTCGTGCAGCACCCGGTGCCGGCCGAAGCCGGCCATCGCACGAAACGCGGAACCGCCCGCGACGCCCATCCGGTTTCCCTCCTCCAGCAACCACTCCCACAGCGGCTTCCAGTGCAGCCGGTGCTGCTCGTGCACGTAGAAGCGCAAGAAGACCCTGTCCATCGCGCCCTCCCGATGCCGACGCGCTCAGGCCGCCGCGAACCACGCGCGCGCGGTCCACATGCCGAGCGCCGTCAGCGTGAACGATCCAGTCAAGTGTAGGGCAGCCACCGCGAACGCCCATCCCAATTCGCCCTGCACCGCGTGCGTCATCACTTCGACCGAATAGGTCGAGAATGTCGTGAGGCCGCCGAGGAAGCCGGTGATCACGAACAGTCGCCACTCGGGCGGCAGCCCGACGCGGGTGGTAAACGCGACGGCCGCGATGCCGATCACGTAGCCGCCGATCAGGTTCGCGGCGAGCGTGCCGAGCGGCACGGCGGGAAAGAACGCGTTGAGCGCAAGGCTCAGGAACCAGCGCAGCAATGCGCCGAGCCCGGCGCCGACGAAGATCGCGACGATCGAATAGAACAAGGGAGCTCCTCGCTGACGAGACCGCATGGCGGATGCGGCCTACGCCGAACTGTATGCGCAATCGCGCCGCGCCGGCAATGCCGGCCGGCACCCCGGCGCGCACGGGATCGTGTCGCGTCGGAATCGCGCATTTCATTATTTCCATGCGCCGCCGGGGTCGGCATTTTCCAATGCATTACGCAGGACATTACAAATCACTATAAACAATTCGATTATTCATCTGATTTTCCCGAAGTCGAAAAATCAGCCTCGCAGCCCCACGCCGCCGATGCAAGCCATGCTTTGACGGGCATTCCGCATGTTTTCCCTAATCCAGACATTCCCGAATCAGGCCGATATTCCATGCAATTCATTCGACCGGTTTCGTAAAATAATTTCGCCCACCACTCCATCGGCATGGAGACTCGAAAAATGAACAATTACCGCCTGTCATCCATGTTGATTCCGGCGCTGTGCGCGTCGCTGCTCGCATCGAGCGTCGCGCTCGCCGAGGGCAACGGCCCCCCGTCCTACGTCGAAGGCAACCGCGCGCCGAAAGGCTATGCGCGCCCGCCGTTCCATACGAAACAACGCGCGAACACCGCCACGGTAGCCGGCCTCACACCCGCGCTCGTACGGCATGCGTACGGGTTCGATTCGATCGCCAACCAGGGCGACGGGATGGTCGTCGCGATCGTCGACGCGTACGACGATCCGAAAATCGAAGCCGATCTCGGCGTATTCAGCAACGCGTTCTCGCTGCCGGCCTGCACTTCGTCGAACGGCTGCTTCACCAGGGTCTACGCGCGCGGCGCGCGACCCAAGACGGATGCGGGCTGGTCGCTCGAGATGTCGCTCGACGTCGAATGGGTGCATGCGATCGCGCCGAAGGCGAAGATCGTGCTCGTCGAAGCCGCGTCGGCGAGCTTCAGCGACCTGATGGCCGCGGTCGACGTCGCGGTCAAGCGCGGCGCATCGGTCGTGTCGATGAGCTTCGGCGGCAACGAGTTCGGCAGCGAGACCGGCTTCGACAGCCACTTCAACGTATCGGGCGTCACGTTCGTCGCATCGTCCGGCGACAGCGGCACCGGCACCGAGTACCCGGCGGCGTCGCCGTACGTGGTGGCGGTGGGCGGCACGACGTTGTCGACCGACGCGTCCGGCGCCTACGTCGGCGAGGCCGCGTGGAGCGGCAGCGGCGGCGGCGTCAGCTCGATCGAGGCCGAGCCGGCCGGGCAGACCGGCTGGCCGGTGCCGGTGGCCGGCAAGCGCGGCGTGCCCGACGTCAGCTACGACGCGAATCCGTCCAGCGGCTTCGCGGTGTACGACTCGGTCACCTATCAGGGGCAGGCGGGCTGGTTCCAGGTCGGCGGCACGAGCGCGGGCGCGCCGCAATGGTCGGCGCTCGTCGCGATCGCGAATTCGCTGCGTGCGGCAGCCGGCAAACATTCGCTGAGCGGCACCTACGACACGCTCTATACGGTCGGGAAAAACGCCTACGGCAGCGACTATCACGACGTGACGAGCGGATCCAACGGCACTTGCGGCAGCATCTGCAACGCAGCGGGCGGCTACGACTACGTGACGGGCCTCGGCTCGCCGATCGCGCCGGCGCTCGTCCAGGCGCTCGTGGCGCAGCCGTGATCGCGCGGCCGCGACCGGCCGGTTCGTCCCGCGCCGCTCAGCCGCCGTGCCATGCTCGGTCGAGCGCGACGAGCGTCGCGAGCGCGCCGCCCTTCAGCCCGATCACGTCCGCGCGGCGGGCATGGGCCTCGCGTGCGTTGATGCGGATCACGTCGGCACCGAGCCGTTCGCTCGAGAGACGCACGGTGGGAATCGCCGTGCCCGCGCCGATCTCGACGACGGTCACCCATCCCGCCTGCGCGATCCAGTCCTGAAGGGCCCGCTCCTGCGCGTCGTAGCGTTCGCCGAGCCAGCCGTCGTCGCCGAACATCAGGATGTTCGGTCGCGCGAGGCCGCCGCAATGCGGGCAGCGCGGCAGCTCGCCGACCAGCCGGCACGCGGTCGCGTCGACGTCAGGCGTGAACAGCGCGGCGTCCCATGTGTCGTCCGAGCACGGTCGCAGGCACTGCATCGAATGAATCGAACCGTGAATCTCGACGACGCGCGCCGGATCGAAGCCGGCCTTCTGGAACTGGCCGTCGACGTTGCTCGTCAGCACGAAGCCGCCGTTCGGCATCGCGTCCATCCAGCGCCGCAGGATCGCAAAGCCCGCGTGCGGCACCGTCTGCCGGTAGAGTCCGAGACGGTGGCCGTAAAAGCCCCACGCAAGCTGCGGATGCGCGCGAAACGCCTGCGGCGAGGCAATCTCGTGGAATTCGAAACGCTCGTGGCGCAGCGCCGGATACGCGCGCCAGAAGCCATCCGTGCCGCGGAAATCGGGCAGCCCCGAATCGACGCCGATGCCGGCGCCGGCCGTCACGAGCAGTGCATCGGCACGCGCGAGCGCCTCGACGGCGGACGCGACCAGATGAGCCGGCAGTGATGCGGCAGCGGCGCTGGAATCGGTGAAATCGGACGAGTCGGAAATCGGCATGATGGAGCAGCGGAAGCGTCGAACGGTGCACGAGTGGCGTCGCGCGATCATACGCCGGTTCGGGCGCCGCGCCGCGACATCACGCCGCCGCGGCGCGCCCGCCCGCGGGTTCCCGCAGCGCGACGTACTGCAGCAGCATGATCGTCTTCGCGTCGACGATCTCGCCCCGCTCGACGGCATCCAGCGCCGCGTGCAGCGGCATCTCGACGACCTCGAGATCCTCGCCCTCCTCCGCGATGCCGCCGCCGTCGCCCGTGCGCAGCGACGCATCGTATTCGCCGACGAAGAAATGCAGCTTTTCCGTCACCGAGCCCGGACTCATGAACGCCTCGAACACCTTGCGCACGCCGCGCACGCGATAGCCGGTTTCCTCTTCGGCCTCCGCGCGAATCCGTGCATCGGGCGTCGCGTCGTCGAGCAGGCCGGCGGCGGCTTCGAGCAGCATCCCGTCGTGTCCGTTGACGAACGCCGGCATCCGGAACTGCCGCGTGAGCAGCACGTCGCCCGTCGCCGCGTTGCGCAGCAGGATCGTCGCGCCGTTGCCGCGGTCGTACGTTTCGCGGCTCAGACGCTGCCACGTGCCGTCGCGGCGCAGGAAATCGAACGTTACCTTCTTCAGCACATACCAGTCATCGGACAGCACCGTCGTATCGACGATGCGGACACGGTCCCGCGTTGCGGCCATGGTGGTCTCCCATTCGACAAGTGACGGCACGCATGGTAACGTGCACATTCGTGCAATTTCAAGAAATTTCGTGCAACCCCGATGCTGACGACCCAACGCAAGAAAGCGATCCTCGACGCGCTCGCCCGCGACGGCCAGGTGCTGGCCGTCGAACTGAGCGCGCAATTCGGCGTGTCCGAGGACACGATCCGGCGCGACCTGCGCGAACTGGCGGCCGAGGGCCTGCTGCAGCGCGTGCACGGCGGCGCATTGCCGGCGTCGCCGGCGGTCGCGCCGTTCGCGCAGCGCGAGGCGCTCGAAACCGCGGAAAAGCGGCGCATCGCGCGCCGGGCCGCGCAGATGATCGCGCCCGGACAAGTCGCGATCGTCGACGGCGGCACGACGTCGGCACTGCTCGTCAGCCAGTTGCCGCCCGACCTGCGCGCGACGATCGTCACGCACAGCCCGAGCGTCGCCGTCGCGCTGGCCGCGCATCCGTCGATCGACGTGATCCTGATCGGCGGACGGCTGTACAAGCATTCGATCGTCGCGGTGGGCGCCGCGGCGATGGAAGGCATCTCGCGCATCCACGCGGACCTGTATTTCATGGGCGTGACCGGCGTTCATCCGGTCGCGGGGCTGAGCACCGGCGACTTCGAGGAAGCGGCGATCAAGCGCGCATTGGCGGGGCGCGCCGGCGAGACGGTCGTGCTGGCTTCGCAATCCAAACTGCGTGCGGCGTCGCAGTTCGTGATCGGCGAGGTCGCGCTCGCACAAGCGATCGTGGTCGAACAGGAAACCGATGCAGCGCTGACCGAGCCGATCGAGGCCGCGGGCGTGACGGTCGTGCGCGCATAGCCGAGCGGTGGCTTCGACGTCTGGACGTCGGCGGCGCGTTGCTGCTGGTCGGCGTGCGCGTGATCGGGTAACGGCGGCTCGCCCACGGCGTACGGTCATGCCGCGCGTGGTTCGACCGCGCGCTCACGTGGCGTGTGCTCGACCGGTTCATCGCGGCGACGAGGCTCGGATTCGCGGCCCGCTTCACGATCGACGCGCGCCGAGACCGGCCGCGCCGTTCACAAGCCGGCTACCGCGCGAAACGCGTGGTACGCATCGGCATGAAGCTCGAAGCCGATGCCCGGCGCCTGCGGCACGGCCGCGTAGCCGGCGTCGACCGATTCGCTGTCCGCCAGCCCGTTGAATGGACGGAACGCGAACGGGCTGACTTCGGCGCCGCCGAGCCCGAGCGCCGACACGACGTGCAGCGAGAACAGATGACCGCCGTGCGGCCAGAACGCATCGCGCTGCCAGCCGTTCGACACGAAATGGTCGACGATCTGCAGATAGCCCGGCAGGCCATAGCAATGCACCGGATCGAACACGAGGACGTCGCGGTCCGGGCGCAGACCGCCGTAGCGTTCGAGCAGCTTCGCTTCCGCGAGCGAGAACAATGCCTCGCCGGCCGCGACCGGCGGCGCGTATTGCGCGACCAGGTCCGCATGAAGCGGCAGGTCGAGCGGATCGCAGAGATCCTCGAACCACCAGAGTTCGAACGGTGCCAGCATCGCGGCGGCTGCGCGTCCGCTCGTCGCGTCGTACGCGTTCATCGCATCGACCGCGAGATGCGAACTGTCGGCAAGACATGCCGCGGCGGCTTCGATGCGTCTTTTGTCGTGATCGACATCCGCGCCGCCGATCTTGATCTTCGCGTGCGTGTAGCCGAGATCGGCGATGCGATGCATCTCGTCCGACAGGCGCGCGAGATCGTCGTGCGGATAGCGGTAACCGCCGCCCGCGTAGACACGCACGCGAGGTGCCGCGTCGCGCGCGAGCCGGTCGGCGACGAAGCGATGGAGCGGCAGGCCCGCGATCTTCGCGGCGGCATCCCAGATCGCCATGTCGAGCACGCCGACCGCGACGCAGCGTTCGCCGTGCCCGCCGGGCTTCTCGCCCGCCATCATCGCGCGCCATGCGCGAAATGGATCGAGGTTCGTGCCGGCATCGTCGGCGATGGCGTCCGCGGCGGCCAGCAGACGCGGCGCGAATCGTTCGCGAATCAGCCCGCCCTGTGCGTGACGGCCGACCGATGCGTAGCCGTAACCCGTGACCGGCCGGCCATCGCGCACGACATCGGTGACGATCGCGACGACGCTCGTCGTCAGGCCGCCCGACGGAATCGCCGGATCGGCATAGCGGGAAACCGGGATCGCTTGTTCGCGGATGTCGATGATGCGCATGGTCGGGGTTCCGGGAAAACGTTCGGCGTTCGCGGGCCATGCGCGCATTGCGGCCGGCGCGACTGGCGGATCGCTGCATCATAGGCGCTTGCGCGATGTCGTGCAGGCGCGCGACCGTCACGATGCGGCGAAGGGATCGGACTCGATCGACATCATCCGGATCGCGCCGTGCCGCGTCGAAGTGCGGACGAATGCCGCGTCATGCGCGACGCGTGTTGCGGCCTCGACGCCGGTCATCGCACCGCACTGGCACGGCCGCGAATTAGATGGACATCCGACGCGAAGCGCGTATGATGAATTTTGTCCGAGCCCGCGTCAGTCCACTCGCCGCTCGCCCCGCCGTCTACCCTCTCACTGCGTCGCGCCGTTACCCGCACGCATTGCCGCCCTTTTCACCCCACCCGTCACGCCGCGCCGCGGCGATACCGGTCGGATGCGTTCGTCCACGCGATTTGTCGCGACCGAACCCAGGAGTTCATCATGAGCATGCATCTCTATCGTGGCTTCGAAATCTATCCGCTGATCTATCCGCACATTCCGTCACTGAACGGTAATCCGCACAACTACGACGGCGGCTTCGACGCGGCCGTGAAGATCTGCCTGCGCGGCACCACCGACACGCTGACCCGCAGCGAAACGTTCCGGCTGCTCGAGAACGCACCGTTCGAATCGGCGGGCGAAGCGCGCCGGGCGTCCGTACGCTACGCGGAGGAGATCATCGACGGCAATCGCGGCGAGCAGCCGCTCTTCGCCGATTCCCATTGACGCTTCCTGTCGCGGCAGCGCGGCGGCACTCTGATTCGGATGACGAAATGATCATCGATGAACTCCTCCGCCTGATCGAACGGCGCGAGATTTCCAGGACCGACGCGGTCCCGAACGACGGCCTCGCCGGTTCTGCGTTGCGTCACCAACCCGAGTTGCAGATGTTCGCTGCCGTACGCGCGTTGTCGATCAGCGCCGGATATTCGGAATTCGAATCCGACGAGATCGCGAGTGCCGTCATGACCCGACTCGGCTAGTTTTCCTCCACGCATGTCTTGAATCAGGACTTACATGACGACGATCATCCTCAAGCCCGACGAACCTGTCGATGTCGCGCTCCGGCGCTTCCGTCGAAACATCGAGAAGACGGGCCTGATCCGCGAGTTGCGCGGTCGCACCAGCTATGAAAAGCCGACCACCGAGCGCAAGCGCAAGAAAGCCAGCGCCGTCGCGAGACAGCGCCTGCGCGCGAAACGCATGCTGCCGCCTCGCAAGCTCTACTAGGAGAACGCCGTGTACCAGCCGACCGTCGAGGATCCTCCGTTCTTCCCGTTGACGAAATGCGAGGTCGACTTCGATCGACAGAACGACGCGATCACGCTTCTGCCGAGCTTCTACGCGTTCGGCTGCGAGTACACCAGTCGCGGCCTCCTGATCGGCCGGGACGATGCATTCAGATTGATTGCCGCGATCGAAAAGGCGTTGAGCATCGAGCATTGAATGCCGCCTCGATGTTGTCGAATCGCATCGTGCTGGTCAGTGCGGCGCATGCGAGCGGCCTGACCGACTCTGGACTGGCCGCGCTTCTTTCTCATCGTCGACCCTGCGGGTTCGATCGACACGCTCCCATCACCACCGCTCTCGGAAGCGACAGGCAGTCGGCGCGATCGGTGGGATCGACGGGATAGCGGAACCGGCCGAGCGTGCGATCACGCTCGGCGAGTTGTTTCCGAACCGGAATGCGGTTCAACGCATCGATTCGACCGGCGCTCGTACGCAAGTCGAATCGACGGGCCCGCTCAGGCAAACACGAAGTACTTGCGCACCGTCTCCACCACTTCCCACGTCCCTTTCATGCCGGGTTCGATGACGAACACGTCGCCGGCCTTCAGATGCACCGGCTCCTCGCCTTCCGGCGTGATGATGCAATAGCCGTCGAGGAAGTGGCAGTACTCCCATTTCTCGTAGTTCACCTCGAACTTGCCCGGCGTGCAGATCCACGTGCCCATGATCTTGCTGCCATCCTTCGAGAGGTAGGCGTTGAGGTTCACGGTGTGCGGATCGCCGCCGATGCGCTTCCACTTGGTCGCGTCGACGACCGGGGTCGGGCAGGTTTTGCGCAGAACGGTGATGAAATCGGACATGTCGGCTCCAGACTGACGATCGGGTAAGAGGTCTGTCACGTTAGTTCGAAAGCTTCACCGGGGCTTGTATGCGTCCGACACCGACTCGTCAATTTTCGACACGGGCCTGTGTGCGGGCGCGCGTCGTGTTCCGGTCGGCCTTGCGTTGACGGACCGATTCGGGCCGATCCTTGACACCCGCTTCCGGCGATCCGTCGCTCAACCACCGAGCCCATGCCTGCTTCGACGCAGGCGGCCAAAAACGGCTCGCTTGCAACATCCAAGCCAAACCCTGTAGAACTACGCGTTCCGCGGGCGTCGTATAATGGCCATTACCTCAGCTTCCCAAGCCCCAGCGCGTTAATCAAAACCACTATTCACGCGCGTTCTCACGTCGTATTTTCTCCCGGCTCCACGAAAAACCACTGTTCATGCGGGGTTCACGGCGATGCCAGTTTTCATGCCAGCGCCAATCCCAAGAAGCTGACGATATAGACGCAGCATCGAATCTACCCGGCGAAGGACAGCCATTGGATATCGGCAAGTCCGATCGAATAAGCTGCCACGCACGCTATGCGCCGCAAACGCGGCCCAACTTTGCGGTACGATCCAGTTCCAGCGTCACGGATAAAAAAGGAACCGTTGTGGCAACAAACTCCGAAAACCGTAAACCGATGCTGGCTCAGCTCTTGCCGTTACTTTCTGCGATATTCGCTGTCGCCGGCATAGGAAACGGATTCTATCTTCTATGGCGGAACCAAACGACGAATGCGTCCTTGGCCTTCACGGTCGGCATTCTGCTTTTTTTGCTTAGCCAGTTCGAACGGTTCGAGTCGGTCAAGGGCTTCGGCATTGAAGCAAAAGTCCGTCAGTTGGATAGCAAAATCCGCGAGGCAGATCAGATCAACGCGGCGTTAAAGAGCCTAACAGCATCGCTTGCTCAACTAGCTTTTGAGATGATGTCACGAATCGGCCGCCTGCGCGGCCCCATAGGACGCAAAGAAAGTCTTGAACTTGAGGAATCGCTTCTGCAACAGATGCGGGACGCTGGCATAGCCGACGTCGACATAGCACGTGCGGTCCTGCCCGTCCGGCAGATTGTAGCTTTAGACGTATTGCGACCCGCAATTGATGAAGTAGACAAACATCTAACGCGCTGGGAGTTGGCGGCGCGCAAGCGCTTGGAGGCAGTGCGCCAGCCGATTGCAATGACGGACCCTGAGTACATCGGCGCGCTAGCCGCGAACATTGATACAGAGACCACTTTATCGATCGGCGTACTTGTGGATGGAAAAATTGATCAAGAGATCATCACTGCGCGCGAAAAATCAATCTTCTCAGATGACGAAGACGAGTTGATTGACGAGCTTCTTTTCCCAGAACTTGTTCACGGCGCCACCGTTTCGCTCACCGGCGAAGTAACTCGTGAAAACAAAACGTCTCAATCAATGGGCTTCAAGTATCAAGGACATATTCTTACCGCCCATCCCGAAACCAGAAATATAGTGCCATATAAACCCATGCTTTTCGAGACTTGCCGTCTCATTGGGGTAGTTGATAGGATGGACGAAAAAGGACGAATTGGTGCAAAGAGGCCCAAATTGATATTCAGTAGCCTCGAACCGATCTCCGGACAGAATAGAGACCTCTTTGATTAATTGCTTAAATAAGTCTAAATGGGGCTTGACAAACCTCGGCCGCGCGCAACCTCATTTAAAAAATGAGGTTGCGATTCGCATTCATTTCTCGTCCGTCAGCATAAATTTCCTGGAACCTTCGTCCGCTCATCGAGAAATCCGATGAGCAACAGTGACATTTTTCATGTCACTCTCAGCCGATGGGAGCATGGCGCTCGTGCGCCGACTTTGCATCGGCTCCAGCAGCTTAGTGACGCACTCAACTGCTCGGTAGACCAGTTGTTGCAGCGCGGATCGAAGCGACCGGATGACCAACTGGCGATGATTGCGGACGCGCTCGATGGACTGGATAGCGACGAGCGGGAATACGCGCGCATGGAAGCCACTTCAGGACCTACAAGAACCATTTAATGACGCCGTAAATTATAAGACACGAAAACAACGAGAATTTTTTAATAAAATTTTTCTACGCACGACGGATCTGCAAGATTGCCTTCAGCCATCTGTCTACTTCCTTATCGGAGAAAAAGGATCTGGGAAGACGGCGTATGCAGCGTACCTTGAAGCTAACGAGCTGGACCGTCATCGATGCAAGCTCACCACGATGACCGAGAGTCAGTATAAACGCTTCATTGAGCTAAAAAGGAGCGGGAAACTGGCGTACAGCGATTACGCAAACATTTGGCGCCCCCTGCTCCTAAACATGACCTGCCAAGCCATAATCGCAAAATCAAAAGGATTCTTCGCCGGAATTACAGGAAAATTCAGCACAATCGAGCGCGAAATACGAGAGTTCAACAAAGAGGCGCTAAACCCGGAAGTGGAAGTTGCTTTCGAAATGATTCAGGAGCGAAATTATTCTGCAGAAGCAGGCAAAGAGAAGGTCGCCAAATTCTCGGGGGAGCACAAGAACAAATCAACCGACACCACCGAGAGAATCAAGCACCACTTACTTGACATAGAAGGCAGACTTAAATCTGCGCTTGCAGATCTCTCCCTCAAACATCATCACGTCGTATTCGTTGACGGAATCGATTACCGCCCGGAGTCGGTACCATATGCCGATTACATTGCTTGCATCAAAGGCCTCGGAGAAGCCACGTGGCAACTCAACAATGAATTTTTTGGATCAATCCGTGACTCAAATGGCCGAATTAAAATTGTCTTGCTAGTACGACCCGATGTGTTTCACGCACTGAATCTTTACAACTCCAATTCAAGATTACAAGACAATTCCGTATTTCTTGATTGGTCAACCACAGAGCAAGATCTTCGAATTTCGCGTCTCTACGAAGCATCTGGTAAATTTTTTTCCAGCCAACAAAATTTCCAAATCGATTCCGTGGCCGCTGCCGATCAGTATTTCGTCGCAGAAAAAGAAAACTCGACATTCAAAAAACTTCTCAAGAATTCATTTCAGAAACCACGAGATATATTAACTTTCGTGAGGATCTCCAGAAAAATAACGATATCAAAAAGAGCAGGAGGCGGACTATTCCACATCCCCGTCGACATTATGCAGGACCCCAATTTTACCCGAGAATACTCGGATTACCTACTAGGGGAGATAAGGAATTACGCAGCCTTTTACATGCATCAAAATGATTTTTCCATCTATATAAAATTTTTCCAATACCTAAATGGGCGATCAAATTTCGACCTAAACACATTCTCGATAGCTTTCAAGCACTTCTCCGCATGGGCAGAGGGCGAGAGCATTGGAAATCGAGATTACCTTCGCGATCCCGAAGCACTTCTTCAATTTTTTTACGATGTCAATTTAATTGGCTACAAAGAAAATTCCCTGCAAGACTCGGATCGCTTCTTCCATTGGTCATATCGAGAAAGATCCCTCAATAATCTCTCCCCAAAAATTAAAACTACCGGCACACTTATAATCAACCCAGGCGTAGCCAAAGCACTAGACATTGGGAAAAGAACGAGATCACACACCCCCACCGACTCAGAGAAACGACAGAAATATAGTAGAAAAAGGAAGGGACGAATTCATAATGCAAATACCAGCAACGCCAAAACAACAACTGGCATAAAGCAGCATCAGATCAGAGGGGAACGCCTCGATGGTGCGCCCGGGAATGCCAATGTGAACGCTGGGAAGAAATTCACTAGTGCAAGTAAAGTTGCCGGCGAAGCACCGTCTCAACGTCGTCGGCCGTGGAAGGACCGCTCGCCGAAGCGAGCATCGACCAAGCCGGATGTTTAACCACAAGTAGATTGTTCAGCAACAAGAGCGGTGAATTGCTGGCCCCAGCGATGCCACCGCTCCACCGAGCGGCCATGCCAGTTTCGGTGCCAGCAGCCAAACTCCCCCGCTTGCCATCCCCACCCAAACCCCTGTAGAATCGCAGGCTCTGCGGGCGTCGTATAATGGCCATTACCTCAGCTTCCCAAGCTGATGACGTGGGTTCGATTCCCATCGCCCGCTCCACCTTCGGCTGCTCGCAGCCTGCGCAAGAGCCGCCTCGTCGAAGGCGGCTTTTTTGTACCATCTGCCGGTTCATCCGGTAGCGCCGCTGCGCATGACGGGCCCGCGCCCGAACCGAGCCTTTCTCTGTCACCGATGATGCACGACGATCCGAACGAAGCCGGCCTGCCGCCGGACGACGCCGCCCTTCCCGACGAAGCCGCCGACGGCGCCGACGAAGTCAACCCGCTGCACCGCCGCCGCATCCGCAGCTTCGTGACGCGCGCCGGCCGCGTGTCGACCGGCCAGCGCCGCGCGCTCGACGATCTCGGCCCGCGCTTCGTCGTCCCGTACGCGGCGGAAATCCCGGACTGGGACGCCGTGTTCGGCCGCCGCGCGCCGCGCATCCTGGAGATCGGTTTCGGGATGGGCGCATCGACCGCGGAAATCGCCGCGCACCGCCCAGGCGACGACTTCCTCGGCGTCGAGGTGCACGAGCCGGGTGTCGGCGCGCTGCTGAAGCTGATCGGCGAGCAGGACCTGCCGAACATCCGCATCATCCAGCACGACGCGGTCGAGGTGCTCGAGCACATGCTCGCGCCGGAGAGCCTCGACGGCGTGCACATCTTCTTCCCGGATCCGTGGCACAAGGCGCGCCACCACAAGCGCCGGCTGATCCAGCCGCCGCTCGTCGCGCATCTCGCATCGCGCCTGAAGCCCGGTGCATACCTGCACTGCGCGACCGACTGGCAAAACTACGCGGAACAGATGCTGGAAGTGCTCGGCGCCGAACCGACGCTCGAAAACACGGCCGCCGACTACGCGCCGCGCCCCGACTACCGCCCCGTCACGAAGTTCGAACGGCGCGGGCTGCGGCTCGGCCACGGCGTGTGGGACCTGGTGTTCCGCAAACGCGCCAGCTGAACACGGCGCGCAACGCACGCTACCTGCCGCACAATGACGAACGGCCCGACCGGCATCTGCTGCCGATCGGGCCGTTTTCTATTGGATGCGCCGTCGCCCCCGCACCGGCATCACGCCCAGTTCAGCCACCCGCTGTAACCCACCAGCAGCACGAACAGGCCGAACGCGATCCGGTACCACGCGAACACGGTGAAGTCGTGCGTCGCGACGAAACGCAGCAGCCAGCGCACGCACACGAACGCGCTGACGAACGCGGCCACGAGCCCGAGCGCGAACAGGCCGAGCGCATCGACCGTGAACGCCTGCCAGTCCTTGACCGTTTCATAGAGCGTCGCGCCGAAGATGATCGGAATCGCGAGGAAGAACGAGAATTCGGTCGCGACGCGCCGGTCGAGGCCGAACAGCATTCCGCCGATGATCGTCGAACCAGAACGCGACATGCCCGGCACCAGCGCGAAACATTGCGCGATGCCGACTTTCAGCGCGTCCAGCGGCGTGAGCGCATCGACCGACTGCACGCGCGGCGGCTCGCCGCGTTCGCGCTGTCGCGCCTCGGCCCACAGGATGATCGCGCCGCCGACGACGAGCGCGAACGCGACCGGCACCGGCGAGAACAGCACGGCCTTGATCTTCTTCTCGAACAGCAGGCCGAGCGCGATCGCGGGAATCGTGGCGATCACGACGTTCAGCGTGAAGCGCCGCGCGTCGGGCCGGCTCGGCAGCCCGGTCACGATGGACACGATCCGCTGCCGGTATTCCCAGCAGACCGCGAGGATCGCGCCGAACTGGATCACGACGTCGAAGGTCTTCGCGTGCGCATCGTTGAAATTCAGGAAGCTGCCCGCGACGATCAGGTGGCCGGTGCTCGACACCGGGAGGAATTCCGTCAGCCCCTCGACGACGCCGAGGATCAATGCCTTGCAGATCAGGATCCAGTCCATCCGTGGCCCAACTCCGAAGTAGTCGAAAGAAAGGGCCGCGTCACCGCCGCGGCCCGCCCGGCCGCGCGCGGTGCGCCGTCACTTTTCGACGATCGCCACGCGTATGCCGTTTGTAAGAATCGTAATTGTACCGGGTTCGTAGTTCACGCCGGCAAATTGCAGCTGCTCGGGCTTGAACGTGTAGATCGGGTAGTTGGTCAGCACCTGCGTCGCGAGCAGGCCGGCGGCCGCGCCGACCTGTTGCGCGTACATCTGCGCGTTGCCGTCGAGCACGAGGCTGTCAACGGCCGGCGCCTTCAGCACGACCGAGCGGCTCGGCGCGTCGTAAGCGAGCTGGCCCGACACGATGAACTTGCCGCTCACCGGTTCGCGCAGGAACGGACTCGCGAAATGCGCGTCGAGCTGCACGGCGACGCGGTTCTGGTCGGGCAGCAGGTTGACGGCCGGATTGGTGAGCGACACGTCGACCACCTGCGCGACCGTCTTCTGGTACGGAAACTTGCGCGCGACGGCTTTCTGCACGTCGCCGCGCGAGAACGTGTAGTGATCGGGGATGAACGGGAACGTCGACGCGCAGGCGGCGAGCGATACCGACACGCCGATGGCGCCGGCGCAGGCGGCGAGGAAGCGGCGCCGGCCGGGCGTGCAAGATGCGGTCATGCTGGACAATCTCCTGTATCGGGCGAAGCGGCAGTCGGGTTACCGGCTCGGCCGCAAGCGGTGCCGGGGACCGAAGTTAGTGCTTCGGCGCATGTCGCCGGTTCCATGCGCATGCCGGTGGACAGCAGCGCGGGCAATGCGTCAGCGAGCCGCGCCGGCGCCGGGCGACGGCTGCGTCGCGACCTCGAGGCGCGTCAGCCACGCGAGCGCGTCGTCGCGCGACGCACCGCACATCTCGGCTGACGGCTGCAGCCCCGAACAGCACGCGGGACGCTCGGGCCGGCCGAAGATCCGGCAGCGCAGGTCGTCGCCGAGCTGCACGCAGCGCACGCCGGCCGGCTTGCCGTCGGGCATCCCCGGAATCGGCGAGGATATCGACGGCGCGATGCAGCACGCGCCGCACCGCTCGCGGCACGCATGCGGCGGCGGGACATCGGCGGGCGCCGGACGGACAGACATTTCGACGGACACTCTGCTCTCTCACGAACAACGAAAAACGGTGCGGCAACCGGACGCAGCGTGCGGCGGCCCACTGCGCATTGTGCCACCGCCGGCTGCGACGTTATTACACAATGCAGCCGGAATGCGCGTTTATATACTCGAAAGCATCTAAAAAGCGCGAGACCATCATGAGTTCCGGTTCTGCCGACACCCTGTTCCGTCCCGATTTGCTCGCGAAGTACGGCGCGAACGGGCCGCGCTATACGTCCTACCCCACCGCGCTGCAGTTCCGCGACGATTTCGACCCGGCCGACTACGTGCGCGCCGCGGGCGACCCCGGCGCGTCGTCGAGCGACCTGTCGCTGTACTTCCACATCCCGTTCTGCAACACGGCCTGCTTCTATTGCGGCTGCAACAAGATCGCGACCAACAACCGCCGCCGCGCGCGCCCGTATCTCGAGCAACTGAAGCGCGAGCTGGCGCTGCAGGCCGCGCTGTTCGATGCCGCGCGCCCGGTCACGCAGCTGCACTGGGGCGGCGGCACGCCGACCTTCCTGTCCGACGACGAAACGGCCGAGCTGATGGTGGCCACCCGCGAACACTTCGCGCTCGCGCCGGACGCCGACGCGGAGTTCTCGATCGAGATCGACCCGCGCACGGTCACGCCCGCGACGCTCGTGCACCTGCGCAACATCGGCTTCAACCGGCTGAGCCTCGGCGTACAGGATTTCGACCCGGTCGTGCAGCAGGCGATCAACCGGATCCAGCCGCTCGCGATGACGGCCGACCTGCTGTCGACCGCACGCACGACGGGCTTCCATTCGGTCAGCGTCGACCTGATCTACGGGCTGCCGCACCAGACGGTCGCCGTGTTCGCGCGCACGCTCGAGACGATCATCGAACTCGCGCCCGACCGCCTCTCGGTGTTCGGCTACGCGCACATGCCGCACCTGTTCAAGATGCAGCGGCAGATCGACGACGCGACGCTGCCGCCGCCCGCGACGCGCGTCGCGCTGCTCGGCCTCGCGATCGACATGCTGACGCAGGCCGGCTACGTGTACATCGGGATGGATCACTTCGCGCGGCCGACCGACGAACTCGTGCGTGCGCAGCGAAACGGCACGCTGCAGCGCAATTTCCAGGGCTACAGCACGCGCGCGGATACGGACCTGGTCGGCTTCGGCGTGTCGTCGATCGGCAAGGTCGGCGACGTCTACGCGCAGAACGCGAAGGACCTCCCGGCGTATGGCGCCGCGCTCGACGCGGGCCGGCTGCCGATCGCGCGCGGCGTGCGGCTCACGGCCGACGACCGGCTGCGCCGGGACGTGATCACCCAGCTGATGTGCAACCTCGAACTGCCGTTCTCGCACATCGAGGCCGCGCACGGGATCCGCTTCGCCGATCACTTCGCACGCGAGCTCGACGCGCTGCGCGCGTTCGAGCAGGACGGGTTGCTGACCATCGCCGGCGACCGCCTGACGATCCACCCGGCCGGCCGGATGGTCGTGCGCAACATCGCAATGGCGTTCGACGCCTACCTCGGCCAGACGCCGCGGCAACGCTACTCGCGCACCGTCTGACGCCGCACGGCCGCATGCGGGCGGCCGGTTTGATAAAGTAAGGGGCTCAACGCCCCTGCAAGAACCCGCACGATGCGCACCACCAAAGCAACCAACGCGGTCGAACGCCTGAAGACCCGTTCCGGCAACCCGCAATTCGCGGCCGTCGCGATGGCGGGCGGCCTGTTCTATCTGGTCGACCGCTCGGGCGGCACTGCCGAGAAGCGCAGCGAGCCGCTGCCGCTCGACGAATTCGTCAGGTTCGTCGACGAATTCGGCCCCAAAAAGCCGCGCAAGGCGAGCAAGCTCGACCTCGCATTCGAAGCGCAGATCAAGAAGAGCAAGGGGTAAAGGTCTGTTGCAGGCCGTCTGAAGGCTTCGCCGCTGCCCCGTTTGGTACAATCACGAAGTTTCTCTACCCCCGCTGATGGCCGACCTGGCTGCGTGACCACACCATGAATATCGAAAACGCGCGTTTCAACATGATCGAACAACAGATCCGGCCGTGGGACGTGCTGGATCTGGACGTCCTGGGCCTGCTGGCGATCGTCAAGCGTGAAAACTACGTGTTGCCCGAACACCGCGATCTCGCGTTCGCCGACCTCGAGCTGCCGCTGCCCGGCGGCAGCAGCAAGATGCTGTTTCCGCGCGTCGAAGCACGCGTGCTGCAGGAACTGGCGGTCAAGAAGCACGAAAACGTGCTCGTGATCGGCGCGGGTTCGGGCTACCTGGCCGCGCTGTTCGCGCATCGCGCACAGCACGTGACGGCCGTCGATATCGATCCGACCATCGCAAAGTTCGCGGCGGACAACCTGCGCAACGACGGCGTGACGAACGCGGAAGTCGTGCTCGGCGACGGCTCGCTCGGTTGGCCCGACAAGGCGCCGTACGACGTGATCTGCGTCGCGGGCGGCCTGCCGGTCGTGCCGCAGCAGATGCTCGAACAGCTGAAGATCGGCGGCCGCCTGTCGGCGTTCGTCGGCGGCCGTCCGGTGATGAAGGCGCAAATCATCACGCGCATCGACGACAAGCAGTACCGTGTCGCCGACGTGTTCGAAACCTACGTCAATCACCTCGTCAACGCGATCGAACCGTCGCGCTTCAAATTCTGAGCGGCGGAGCTTCCATGCAGATCCTGACGCCCGCGATGCTCGCGGAATGGCTTCGCGATCCGGCGCGTCCCGCGCCGATCGTGCTCGACGTGCGCGAGCCGTGGGAAATCTCGACCGCGCAGATCGCCGGCAGCGTGTCGATCCCGATGCAGCAGATCCCCGCGCGCAGCGAGGAGCTCGACGACGAAGCGGAAATCGTCTGCGTGTGCCATCACGGGATGCGCAGCGCCCAGGTCGCGATGTTCCTCGAATCGCGCGGCTTCACGAAGCTGTACAACCTGCAAGGCGGGATCGACGCGTGGTCGCGCGACGTCGATCCGTCCGTGCCGCGTTACTGAGTGACTGACCTTCCGGCGGCGCATCGCGCGCCGCCACGGCGACCGGCCCGTTGCAGCCGATCGCTCCGATCCGCCGAACGGGCGCGCATGGCGCGCCCGTTTGCGTTTCTGCTTCCTCCTTCTTCGATTGATTCAGCGCGTCGCCCATCCGCGTTCGTTCGATGACGACCGGTGGCGGGCACCCGAACATGGCCCCCCGTCGAGCGGAGCGCCTCGCCCTTCCCGTCGCACTTCACGACCACGCCGGCACGACGCGGCCGGATGCATGCGCATCGATCACGTTCCGCGCGTCCCTAAACAAGTGACCTTCGCGCTCGCACCGGCGCGCACGCCGTGCACCATTTGCGCCCGCGCGACTGCACCGCAACGGATCGCGCATGCTGCACGACGCGTCACGCGCACCACGCCGACGCCCCGCGCCACCCCGCACAGGCACGCCCGGCGTGCATCGGTGCGACTGGCACATGCCTTGCGTTAGTCCGATGCCGGCGCCGACACGGCGCACGCCTATCCAACACGTCAAGGGGAACTCGATGAAACGTCGCAGTCTGCTGAAGTTCGGTTCGATGGCCGGTGCACTCGCGCTGGCGGGCAAGAGTCCGTTCGCGCACGCGGCCGATGCGGGCACGGGTCCGATCAAGGTCGGCATCCTGCATTCGCTGTCGGGCACGATGGCAATCTCCGAAACGTCGCTGAAGGACACGGCGCTGATGACGATCGCCGACATCAACAAGAGCGGCGGCGTGATGGGGCGCAAGCTCGAGCCCGTGGTCGTCGACCCCGCATCCAACTGGCCGCTGTTCGCCGAGAAGGCGCGCCAACTGCTCACGCAGGACAAGGTCGCGTGCGTGTTCGGCTGCTGGACGTCGGTGTCGCGCAAGTCGGTGCTGCCGGTGTTCGAGGAACTGAACGGCCTGCTCTACTACCCGGTGCAATATGAAGGCGAGGAAATGTCGCGCAACGTGTTCTACACGGGCGCCGCGCCGAACCAGCAGGCGATCCCCGCCGTCGAGTACCTGATGAGCGCGGAAGGCGGCGGCGCGAAGCGCTTCTTCCTGCTCGGCACCGACTACGTGTATCCGCGCACGACCAACAAGATCCTGCGTGCGTTCCTGAAATCGAAGGGCGTGAAAGACGCCGACATTCAGGAGGTCTACACACCGTTCGGCCACAGCGATTACCAGACGATCGTCGCGAACATCAAGAACTTCGCGCAGGGCGGCAAGACGACCGTGATCTCGACGATCAACGGCGATTCGAACGTGCCGTTCTACAAGGAGCTCGGCAACCAGGGGATCAAGGCGACCGACGTGCCGGTGGTCGCGTTCTCGGTCGGCGAGGAAGAGCTGCGCGGGATCGACACGAAGCCGCTCGTCGGCCATCTCGCCGCGTGGAACTACTTCATGTCGGTGAAGAACCCGACGAACACGAAGTTCAAGGACCAGTTCGCCGCGTGGGTGAAGGCGAACAACCTGCCGGGCGGCGCGAAGCGCGTGACCAACGATCCGATGGAAGCGACCTACGTCGGCATCCACATGTGGAAGCAGGCGGTCGAGAAGGCGAAGAGCACCGACGTCGACAAGGTGCGCGTCGCGATGATCGGACAGACGGTTGCCGCGCCGTCGGGCTTCACGCTCTCGATGGACGGCAACCATCACCTGCACAAGCCGGTGATGATCGGCGAGATTCGCGGCGACGGGCAGTTCAACGTCGTGTGGAAGACGAAGACGGCCGTGCGCGCGCAGCCGTGGAGCCCATTCATCGCGGGCAACCAGGGCAAGCCGGACGTCGTCAGCTCGATCCCGGCGTTCCTGCGCCGGCAGCGCGCGGCGCTCGCCTGATGCGATGCGGAGCGCCGCGCACCGGCGTGGCGCTCCATTCGCAGGCCGGTGCAGGCACTCGCCGCGATTGCGGTAACGCGCCGCAGGCGCTCGCGCACCGCCGCACGCATTCGCTTTCCCACGCCCGACAGGATTTCCCGATGCCTACACGCTTTCGCCGCGCCGCCGTCACGGTCATTGCCTGTGCCGCGCTGGCGGGCGCGCTGCCGCGCGCCGCGTTCGCCCTGACGGCGGCCGATACCGCCGCGCTCGCCGGCGACGACTTCGACGCGAAGACGACCGCGATCGACCATCTCGCCGCCGATGCCGATCCGCGCGCCGTCGCGTTGCTCAATGCGCTGTCGACCGGCGACGCGCTCGCGACCGGCGACGGACGCCTGCTGATCCAGACCGGCGACACCGCGCACGACGCGCTCACGCAGGCCGCGACGCCCGCCGGCGACGCGCAGCCCGTGATGCTGAACAACCTGCTGCGCACGAAGATCGCCGGCGCGCTGTCGGGTCTCGCCCTCGCCTCGCCCGACGTCGCCGCGCGCCGCGACGCGATCGACGCGCTGCTGAAGTCGCCCGACCCGGCACTCAAGCCGATGATCGATCGCGCCCGCGCGAAGGAAACCGATCCGGCATTGAAGCGCCGCCTCGATGCGCTATGGGCGATCGCCGCGCTGCACGATGCCGATCCGGCGAAGCGTCTCGAAGCCGTGCAGGTGGTGGCCGCGCGCCGCGACCTCGACATGATCGAACAGTTGCGTCCGCTCGTCGCGAAGAACGCGGACGGCAGTTTCGCCGAGCCCGACGCGCGCGTGCGCGAAGCCGCGCAGCAAGGGCTCGATGCATTGCACGCGCTGCAGCGCCGCGGCGAAATCGCGGGCACCGTGTTCGCGGGCCTGTCGCTCGGCAGCGTGCTGCTGCTCGCGGCGCTCGGCCTCGCGATCACATACGGGCTGATCGGCGTGATCAACATGGCGCACGGCGAATTCCTGATGATCGGTGCGTACGCAACCTATGTCGTGCAGACGCTGATCCAGCGCTATGCGCCGGCGGCATTCGACTGGTATCCGCTCGTTGCGGTACCGGTGTCGTTCGCGGCGGCCGCGCTGGTCGGCATCGTGCTGGAGCGGCTCGTGCTGCGGCACCTGTACGGCCGCCCGCTCGAGACGCTGCTCGCGACCTTCGGCGTGAGCCTGATCCTGATCCAGGCGATGCGCATGCTGTTCGGCGCGCAGAACGTGCAGGTCGTGAACCCGTCGTGGATGAGCGGCGGCGTGACCGTGATGCAGAACCTGATCCTGCCGTACAACCGGCTCGCGATCCTCGCGTTCGCGCTGGCGGTCGTGTGCGTCGCCTGGGGCGTGCTGACGAAGACGCGGCTCGGCCTGTTCGTGCGCGCGGTCACGCAGAACCGCCGGATGGCCGCGTGCGTCGGCGTGAAGACCGCGCGCGTCGACGCGTATGCGTTCGCGTTCGGCGCGGGCATCGCCGGCCTCGGCGGCTGCGCGCTGTCGCAGATCGGCAACGTGGGCCCGGACCTCGGGCAAAACTACATCATCGATTCATTCATGGCGGTCGTGCTCGGCGGCGTCGGCCAGATCGCCGGCACCGTGCTCGGCGGCTTCGGGCTCGGCCTCGTCAGCAAGGCGATCGAGCCGTTCTGGGGCGCCGTGCTCGCGAAGATCGCGGTGCTCGTGATGATCGTGCTGTTCATCCAGAAACGTCCGCAGGGCATGTTCGCCCCGAAGGGACGCAGCGCGGAGGCCTGACATGACTTCAATCACCGATTCGTTGTCGAACCCGATCGCCGACGCGCCGAAGCCTCCTGCCTCCGCGCGTGCGGAGGACGGTTTCGCGCTCGGCCTGCCGCCCCGCCCCGCGCTGCTGTCGCGCCGCGCGTGGCTCGCGCTCGTCGCGCTGTGCATCGCGATCGGCATCGGCGTGCCGCTCGCCGCGCTGGTCGCGCCCGAGTCGAGCGCGTTCCACTTGTCCGCGTACGCGATGACGCTCGCCGGCAAGCTGATGTGCTACGCGATCGCCGCGCTCGCGCTCGATCTCGTGTGGGGTTACTGCGGAATCCTGAGCCTCGGCCATGGCCTCTTCTTCGCGCTTGGCGGTTATGCGATCGGCATGTACCTGATGCGCGAGATCGGCCGCGACGGCAAGTACGGCAGCGACCTGCCCGACTTCATGGTGTTCCTCGACTGGCATCAGCTGCCCTGGTACTGGAGCGGCACGCAGCATCTCGCCTGGGCGCTCGCGCTGGTCGTGCTCGTGCCGGCCGTGCTCGCATGGGTGTTCGGCTTCTTCACGTTCCGCTCGCGCGTGAAGGGCGTGTACCTGTCGATCATCACGCAGGCGCTGACGTTCGCCGCGATGCTGCTGTTCTTTCGCAACGAGACGGGCTTCGGCGGCAACAACGGCTTCACCGACTTCAAGCGCATCGCCGGGTTTCCGATCACGTCGCCCGGCACGCGCACGGTGCTGTTGCTGCTGACCTTCGCGACGCTCGTGCTCGCGTTCATCGCCGCGCGCGCGATCGTCACCAGCAAGCTCGGGCGCGTGGTCACCGCGGTGCGCGACGGCGAGACGCGGCTGATGTTCCTCGGCTACAGCCCGCTCGCGTACAAGCTGTTCGTATGGACGCTGTCGGCCGTGCTGTGTGGGATCGCGGGCGCGTTGTACGTGCCGCAGGTCGGCATCATCAACCCCGGCGAGATGTCGCCCGGCAACTCGATCGAAATGGCGATCTGGGTCGCGGTGGGCGGGCGCGGCACGCTGATCGGGCCGATCGTCGGCGCGTTCGCGGTGAACGGCGCGAAGAGCCTCTTCACCGCGTACTTCGCCGAATACTGGCTGTTCTTTCTCGGGCTGATCTTCGTGCTCGTGCCGCTCTTGCTGCCGCGCGGCATCATGGGCCTCGTCGACACACTGCTCGCAAAGGGGAAACGCGCATGAACGGCACGGCCCTCTATCAGTTCACACCACCGGCCGAGGACGAGCTGCTGACCGTCAGCGGCACCGCATCGATGGGCCGCGTGGTGCCGCCCGGCATCGACACGTCGCACGGCACGATCCTCTACCTCGAGGACATCGAGGTGAGCTTCGACGGCTTTCGCGCGCTGAACAAGCTGTCGCTCGCGATCGACGCGGGCGAACTGCGCTGCGTGATCGGCCCGAACGGCGCGGGCAAGACGACGATGATGGACGTGATCACCGGCAAGACCCGCCCCGATGCGGGCAAGGTGTTTCTCGGCCAGACCATCGACCTCGCGCGGATGAACGAACCCGAGATCGCGCGTGCGGGGATCGGCCGCAAGTTCCAGAAGCCGACCGTGTTCGAACAGCATCCGGTGTGGGAAAACCTCGAACTGGCGATGCAGACCGACAAGGGCTGGCTCGCGTCGCTGCGCGCGCGGCTCGACCGCGCCGCGCAGGCGAAGATCGAGGAGACGCTCGCGCTGATCGGCCTCGAAAGCGACGCGTATCGCGCGGCCGGCGAGTTGTCGCACGGGCAGAAGCAGCGGCTCGAGATCGGCATGCTGCTGATGCAGCGCCCGGCTCTGCTGCTGCTCGACGAGCCGGCCGCCGGCATGACCGACCACGAGACGATGGAACTCGCGAAGCTGCTGAACACGCTGCGCGGCACCTGCTCGATGATGGTCGTCGAGCACGACATGGAATTCGTCGCGGCGCTCGCGGGCGACACGGGCCGCGTGACGGTGATGGCCGAAGGCGCGGTGCTCGCGCAAGGCACGCTCGACCAGGTCAAGCGCGACGACGCGGTGATCGAGTCCTACCTCGGACGGTAATCCAATGCTGAAGATCGATGCACTGAACCAGTATTACGGCGGCAGCCATATCCTGCGCAACGTCACGCTTGCCGCCGACGACGGCAAGCTCACCGTGCTGCTCGGCCGCAACGGCGTCGGCAAGAGCACGCTGCTGCGCTGCCTGATGGGCGTCGTCGCCGCGAAGAGCGGCAGCGTGTCGTGGCGCGGCACGGCGCTCGGCGCATTGCCGCCATATGCGCGCGTCGCGGCCGGCCTCGCGTACGTGCCGCAGGGCCGCGACATCTTTCCGCGCCTCACCGTCGAGGAGAACCTGCTCGTCGGCGCGGCGAGCCGCAAGGCGCCGTCGAAAGTGCCCGACCGCATCTACGACCTGTTCCCGGTGCTGAAGGACATGCGCGCGCGGCGCGGCGGCGACCTGTCGGGCGGCCAGCAGCAGCAGCTCGCGATCGGCCGCGCGCTGATGAGCGAGCCGCAGCTGCTGATCCTCGATGAGCCGACCGAGGGCATCCAGCCGTCGATCATCCAGGACATCGGCCGCACGCTGCGCCAGCTCGTCGACGAATCGCAGATGACCGTGCTGCTCGTCGAGCAGTATTACGACTTCGCGCGCTCGATCGCGGACCATTACTGGGTGATGAGCCGCGGCGAGGTCATCGCGGGCGGCGAGGCGCGTGACATGGAAACCCACGGCGTGCGCGAGCTGATCGCGGTGTAGCCGAGGAATGCGGCACGCGATGACGTTGCCGCGAGGTGCCGGCGATCGACGCATGCCGGACGAACGTCGGCATCGCCGCCGCGCGGCCGCCCCTCCCCGTCGCCTCGTTCGGCATCCCGAACACCCAGGCGTATAGTGTTGCGGTAGCATCTCCGATCCCCGCGCCCGTCTCCAGCTTCCCGCCGATGTCCGCCCTCGATTCCCACGCCCCGCTGTCCCGTCCCGCCGTTGCCAAGTCGTGGCGCGGCCGTCTCGAACTCGGCTTCGAGCGGCACGGCGCGCGCACGACGCTCGCCCACCGGCTGCACGACGGCCCGCTGCGCGTCCAGCGGCCGCTGTATCCGGAAGGCGACGCCATCTGCCACGCGGTCATCGTTCACCCGCCGGGCGGCGTCGCGGGCGGCGACCGGCTCGACATCGACATCACGCTCGGCGACGGCACGCACGCGGTGCTGACGACACCCGGCGCGACCAAGTGGTACAAGTCGAACGGCCTCGACGCGACGCAGCGCATCGGCATCACGGTCGGCGAGCACGCGAAGCTCGACTGGCTGCCGCAGAACAACCTGTTCTTCGACGCGGCCCACGCCGCGCTCGACTTCACCGTGACGCTCGGCGCCGGCGCGAGCGCGATCGGCTGGGACGCGACGCAGCTCGGCCGTCAGGCGGCCGGCGAAACGTGGTCGGCCGGCCGCATCGCGTCGGGTTCGGCACTCGTCGATGCCGACGGACGGCCGCTTTGGACCGAGCGCGCGCTGCTCGACGCGCACGATCCGCTGCGCGGCGCGCTGCAGGGCCTCGGCGGCTTTCCCGTGTACGGCACGCTGTGGGCGGCCGGCGCCGCGTGCGATGCCGCGCTCGCCGAAGCGCTCGCCGCGCGGATGCCGTTCGACGACGCACTGCGCGCGGGCGCGACCTGCGTGACGCCGGGCGTCGTGCTGGTGCGCGCGGTATCGACGTCGATGGAAGCGCTGCAGCGTCACTTCGCCGACTGCTGGCTTTACCTGCGGCCGCTCGTGCACGGCGTCGACGCACGGCCGCTGCGCCTCTGGCAGACCTGAGCGCGCGGCCCGCCACGCACCGTTTCGGCGCAGCCGCGCCGCCCGCCCCGCCCACGATTCATGCATCGCGCACCACGATCGCGCATCGAGGCGCGTTCCATCGACATGGCACGCGCCTTGCTGCTTACATAACGGCTACACGACGCACGAAAAACGGCGCGGTGCTACGATGACCCGCGCCCCGGCCGGAACCCCGCGCACCGATAAAAATTACGTTTTCCTGAACGATTGCCTTCATGAAACTGACTCCCCGAGAAAAGGACAAGCTGCTGATCTTCACGGCGGCGCTGCTGGCCGAGCGCCGCCGCGCGCGCGGGCTGAAGCTCAACTATCCGGAAGCGGTCGCGTTCATCACCGCCGCGCTGATGGAAGCCGCGCGCGACGGCAAGACCGTCGCCGAGGTGATGCACTACGGCACGACGCTGCTCACGCGCGACGACGTGATGGAAGGCGTGCCGGAGATGATTCCCGACATCCAGGTCGAGGCGACCTTCCCCGACGGCACCAAGCTCGTCACCGTCCACCACCCGATTCCGTGACCGAGGTAGCACGCATGATCCCCGGCGAAATCCTCACCGACGACGGCGAGCACGAACTGAACGCGGGCCGCGCGACGGTCTCGCTCGTCGTCGCGAACACCGGCGACCGCCCGGTGCAGGTCGGCTCGCATTACCACTTCTTCGAAGTCAACGACGCGCTGTCGTTCGACCGCGCCGCCGCGCGCGGCTTCCGGCTCAACATCGCAGCCGGCACGGCCGTGCGCTTCGAGCCGGGCCAGACGCGCACCGTCGAGCTCGTCGAGCTGGCCGGCGAACGCGCCGTCTACGGTTTTCAGGGCAAGGTGATGGGGCCGCTGTAAGCCGCGCCCCGCTCTTCAGGAACAGCACATGACACTACGCTTGAGCCGCCGCGCATACGCGGAAATGTTCGGGCCGACGACGGGCGACCGCGTGCGGCTCGCCGATACCGAACTGCTGATCGAGATCGAACGCGACTTCACCACCTACGGCGAGGAAGTGAAATTCGGCGGCGGGAAGGTGATCCGCGACGGGATGGGTCAGTCGCAGCGGGTGGCCGCCGACGTGCCCGACACGATCATCACGAATGCGGTGATCCTCGATCACTGGGGCATCGTGAAGGCCGACATCGCGATCAAGCACGGCCGCATCGCCGCGATCGGCAAGGCGGGCAACCCGGACATCCAGCCGGGCGTGACGATCGCGATCGGCGCGGCGACCGAAGTGATCGCCGGCGAAGGGCTGATCGTGACGGCCGGCGGCATCGACACGCACATCCACTTCATCAGCCCGCAGCAGATCGACGAGGCGCTCGCCTCGGGCGTCACGACGATGCTCGGCGGCGGCACGGGGCCGGCCACCGGCACCAACGCGACGACCTGCACGCCGGGCCCGTGGCACATGGAGCGGATGCTGCAGGCCGCCGACGGCTGGCCGATCAACCTCGGCTTCCTCGGCAAGGGCAACGCGAGCCTGCCGCAGCCGCTCGTCGAGCAGATCGCGGCCGGCGCGATCGGCCTGAAGCTGCATGAAGACTGGGGCACGACGCCCGCCGCGATCGACAACTGCCTGTCGGTCGCCGACGACACCGACACCCAGGTCGCGATCCACACCGACACGCTGAACGAAGGCGGCTTCGTCGAATCGACGGTCGCCGCGTTCAAGGGCCGCACGATCCACACGTACCACACCGAAGGCGCGGGCGGCGGCCACGCGCCCGACATCCTGAAGGTGTGCGGCGAGGCGAACGTGCTGCCGTCGTCGACCAACCCGACGCGCCCGTACACGATCAACACGCTCGACGAACATCTCGACATGCTGATGGTGTGCCACCACCTCGATCCGTCGATCGCCGAGGACCTCGCGTTCGCCGAATCGCGGATCCGCCGCGAGACGATCGCGGCCGAGGACATCCTGCACGATCTCGGCGCGCTGTCGATGCTGTCGTCCGACTCGCAGGCGATGGGCCGCGTCGGCGAAGTGATCATCCGCACCTGGCAGACCGCGCACAAGATGAAGGTGCAGCGCGGCGCGCTGCCCGAGGACGGCGCACGCAACGACAACTTCCGCGCGAAACGCTACGTCGCGAAGTACACGATCAACCCGGCGATCACGCACGGCATCGCGCACGAAGTCGGTTCGATCGAACCCGGCAAGTGGGCCGACCTCGTGCTGTGGGAGCCCGCGTTCTTCGGGATCAAGCCGTCGATGATCCTCAAGGGCGGGATGATCGCGATGGCGCAGATGGGCGATCCGAACGCATCGATTCCGACGCCGCAGCCCGTCCACTACCGCGAGATGTTCGCCACGCGCGGCGGTGCGCTCGCGCGCACGTCGCTGACCTTCGTGTCGCAGATGGCCGCCGATGCGGGCATCGCCGAACGCTACGGGCTCGCAAAGCGCGTCGTGCCCGTGCGCAACTGCCGCAACGTGACGAAGGCCGACATGATCCACAACGCATGGCGCCCGTCGATCAGCGTCGATCCCGAAACCTACGACGTGATCGCCGACGGCCAGCTGCTCACCTGCGAGCCGGCGACGGTGCTGCCGATGGCGCAGCGCTATTTCCTGTTCTGATTTCCGGTTTTTCGTTCCATGCGCACCCTCGACAAACGCATTGCCCCGAACGTGAAGCTCGCCGCGTCGCTCGTCGCGCGCGCGCCGACGCTCACGCTCGCCTATGACGCCCGCTGCAAGAGCCGCCTCGCGGCGACGCTCGACACCGGCGAGGACGTTGCGGTCCTGCTGCCGCGCGGCACCGTGCTGCGCGACGGCGACGTGCTCGTCGCCGACGACGGCGCCCTCGTGCGCGTCGCCGCGGCGCCCGAGACCGTGCTGCTCGTGCATGCGGCCGATCCGCTCACGCTGATGCGCGCCGCGTATCACCTCGGCAACCGTCACACGCCGGTCGAGATCGGCGACGGCTACCTGAAGCTCGAAGCCGATCCCGTGCTCGCGGACATGCTGCGCCGGCTCGGCACGCAGGTCGAAGAAACCAGCGCACCGTTCCAGCCGGAAGCCGGCGCATACGGCGGCGGCCACAAGCATGGACACGACGCGACGTTCGCCGAGGACTACGCACTCGCGCAGCAGGTATTCGGCGAGCATCACGGCCACTCGCACGATCACGATCACGATCACGATCACGATCACGATCACGATCATCAGCATGGTCCGGGCTGCGCGCACGGCCACCACGGTCATGACCACCACTGAGCTCGTCGCGCTGCTGCATCTCGCGTCGCCCGCGCTGCCGATCGGCGCGTTCAGCTATTCGCAGGGACTCGAAGCCGCGCTCGACGCGAACCTGATCCGCGACGCCGACACCGCGCGCGACTGGATCGCGAGCGGGCTGACCGACGTGCTCGCGCACGGCGAGCTGCCGTTCCTCGCGCACCAGCTCGCGCGCTGGCACGCGCACGACGCCGATGCGCTCGCACGCGAGAACGCGTGGTTCGTCGCGAGCCGCGAATCGTCGGAGCTGCGCCGCGAAACCGAGCAGATGGGCTGGTCGCTCGCGCAACTCTGCGCGTCGCTCGAATGGGGCGATGCCGCGCGCCGCGCGACGCTCGCGTCGATCTCGCCGATCGCGCTGCCGACGGCGTTCGCCTACGCGGCCGCCGCGCACGATGCCGGCGCCGACGCGACGCTCGCCGCCTACGCATTCGGCTGGGTCGAGAACCAGACGTCGGCCGCGCTGAAAGCCGTGCCGCTCGGCCAGCTCGCCGGCCAGCGCATCATCGTCGCGCTGCGCGGCGCGATCGACGCGGCCGTGCGCCGCGCGCTCGCGACGCCGCCCGACGCCATCAACACGTTCGCGCCGCAGCTCGGCATCCTGTCCGCGCGGCACGAAACCCAGTATTCGCGGTTGTTCCGCTCCTGAATCCCACCCACGCCATGAACGCACCCGCTCTCTCCTCCGCCCGCCGCACCAAGAAACTGCCGCCGCTGCGCGTCGGCATCGGCGGCCCGGTCGGCTCCGGCAAGACCACGCTGCTCGAAATGCTGTGCAAGGCGATGCGCGAGCGCTACGACCTCGTCGCGATCACGAACGACATCTACACGAAAGAAGACCAGCGCCTGCTGACGGTCGCGGGCGCGCTGCCCGAGGAACGCATCATGGGCGTCGAGACGGGCGGCTGCCCGCATACGGCGATCCGCGAGGATGCATCGATCAACCTCGAGGCCGTCGACCGGATGCTGTCGCGCTTTCCCGACGCCGACATCGTGTTCATCGAATCGGGCGGCGACAATCTCGCGGCGACGTTCAGCCCCGAGCTGTCGGACCTGACGATCTACGTGATCGACGTCGCGGGCGGCGAGAAGATTCCGCGCAAGGGCGGCCCCGGCATCACGAAGTCCGACCTGCTCGTGATCAACAAGACGGACCTTGCGCCGCTCGTCGGCGCGAACCTCGACGTGATGGCGTCGGACACGAAGAAGATGCGCGGCGAGCGGCCTTACGTGATGACGAACCTGAAGGCGCTCGACGGCGTCGCGGACGTGATTGCGTTCATCGAGAAGAAGGGATTGTTGACGGTGTGAGCGACGCGGCGGCAGCATGCCGCCACGTCTACCCGGGGGAAACGGCCTTGCGCCGCCCGCTTAGTCGTCGGATGCGCCGGCTGCGCCGTGCATCGCACGCCCGCCGCGCTCGACCGGCGGCAGCAACGCCGCGAGCACGTCGACCGAGCGCGCGGTCGCGCCGCGATGGCGCGACGCGAACGCGGCGCCCGCCGCGCCCATCGCGATGCGCCGTGCCTTGTCGGCGAACAGCGCGTCGAGCACGTGCGCGAGATCGAGCGAATCCGCGACCTGCATCGCCGCGCCGGCCGCGACCGCATCGGCGGTCGCCTGCGTGAAGTTGAACACGTGCGGCCCGATCAGCACCGGCACGCCGACCGCACAGGCCTCGATCAGGTTCTGCCCGCCGAGCGGCAGCAGGCTGCCGCCAATGAACGCGACGTCGGCGGCCGCATAGTACGCGCCGAGTTCGCCCATCGAATCGCCGAGCAGCACCGTCACGTCGGCCGGCAACGGTTCGGCCGCGGCGGGCCGACCCGCGGCGAGCGCCGCCGCGTCCGCACCCCACACCGAACGCCGCACACACTTGAACCCGTTGCGCTCGACGAGCGCCTCGACTTCGGCGAAGCGCTGCGGATGACGCGGCACAAGAATGAGGAGCGCGCCGGGCGTCTTCATCGCGGCGAACGCCTGCAGCACCAGCGCCTCCTCGTTCTCGCGCGTGCTGGCGGCGACCCACACCGGCCGCGTGCCGATCGCGTCGCGCCATGCATGGCCACGCGCCGCCAGCTCAGGCGGCGTCGTCATGTCGAACTTCAGGTTGCCGAGCACCGTCACGTTGCGTGCACCGAGCGACGTCAGCCGCTCCGCGTCGGCCGGGCTCTGCGCGAGCACGCGCGAGAAACCGCCGAACACGTCGCGCGTCGCCGCGCCGAACTTCGCCGCACGTCGATGCGAGCGCGCGGACATCCGCGCGTTGGTCAGCACGAGCGGCACGTCCGCGCGGCGGCACTCGTCGATCAGCGTCGGCCACACCTCGGTTTCCATCACGAGACCCAGCGTCGGCCGCCATGCGCGCAGGAAGCGCCGCACCGCGCCCGGCATGTCGTACGGCAGATAGCAGCGCAACACGCGATCGCCGAAGATCTGCTCGCCGGTCGCGCGACCGCTCGGCGTCATGTGCGTGAGCAGAATGCGCGCGTCGGGACGCGCATGCATCAGCGCGTCGATCAGCGGCTGCGCGGCGCGCGTCTCGCCGACCGACACCGCATGCACCCAGATCAGCGGCGTGCGATCGTCCGGCGACCGGCCCGCGACGTGACCGAAGCGTTCGCCGATGTGCTCGCGATAGCCGCGCTCCTTGCGCGAACGCACATAGAGCCGGATGACCGCGATCGGCGCGACGAGCCACCACAGCGCGCGATAGATCGCCCTCAGCATGCGCGGGCTCCGAAACCGTGAAGGATGCGGTGCGCGCTCAAACCAGCGCCCTGCCCTGCAGGCGCTCGAGAATCCCGAGCGGCGCGCATTCGCGACGCACCATCGCGTCGACCGGCAGGAAGAAGGTCTGCTCGAGCATGAACTGGCCGGACATCACAGCGTGCGAAGTCTGGTCCGAGAAACATATCCACACGCTGCCCGGCGGAAACGGCATCGTCTGCTGCGGGCAGGTCTTCTGGTAGTCGAGATCGGCCTTCATGCTGTCGTGCAGGTTCAGCATCAGGTGGTCGTATGCGCTGCGCGGCGACTTCGTCACGTGCAGCAGGTTCAGCAGCCACGCCGAACCCGGGAACTGCGGCCGGATCTTCGGCAGGAAACGCTTCGCGACGTCCTCGAACGGCTCGCCGACGCGCCACACGCGCGGCTGCCCGGCCGGGTTCACGTTCGTGAACACGCGCAGGATCCGCTCGCCGTAGTTCGGCCGCGACGGGAACGCGTCGACGTGCAGCCGGCTGTCGTCCTTGCGCCAGGACGTCTGGCGCGTCTCGACCTGCATCAGCCGCAGGCTCGTCGGCGCGACGCGCAGCTTGCCGCGGTATTCGGGAAAGAGGCCGTCGACGAGCGTGCCGGCCTGCTGCTGGAAGCGCGCGACCAGCGCGCGCACGGCCGACTGCGTGACGCTGTCGCCGAGCACGCCGGCGAGCGCACCGCCGTTCGGCGCGAGGCTGATGTTCTTGCGTTTCGGATCGGCGAGCGCCGGATCGAGCAGCGCTTCCTCGCCGCCTTCGATCGCGAAGCGCAGGTGCGGGAAATACAGCACCTTGCCTTCCTCGACCGCGGCGAGCAGCTGCTCGCGCGGCACCGACAGGTTGTGTCCGCTCCAGTCGGCGGACGGGACTTCGATGATCTGGGATTCGCTCATGATCGATTCGCGTGCGTGACGGGCAGGGCAGGCATGACGGGCATCACAGCAGACCGAAGCCCGCGAGCACCGCCTTCACCTGCGAGATCGACGGCGGCTGCCCCGCCGTGCCGAGATTGACGACGTTCGGCGACCAGTAACCACCGGTGCGCCAGGCCGTCGCGAAATTGTACAGTTCGACCGTCGGACGCTTCAGCGCGGCCGCGATGTGAACCAGACCTGTATCAACCCCGACCGTCGCGGCCGCGCCGTCGATCAGGCCGACGACGGCCGGCAGCGACAGTTTCGGCGGCACGATCGCCGCCGCGCCGAACTCCTTCGCGAGCCGCTCGCTGGTCGCGCGCTCCGCGTCGTTGCCCCACGGCAGCACGAGCGACGCGCCGCGCCGCACGAGCGCCTGGCCGAGCTCGATCCAGGCGGCGTCCGGCCACTGCTTGTCGGCGCGCGACGTCGCATGCACGAACACCACGTACGGCACCGGCAGGTTCAGGCCGAGCGCCGCGACCGCGAGCGCCGCCGCACGCGTATCGAGGCCGAAGTCGACCGGATCGGCCGGCGTCGGCGCCGGGTCGCCCAACGCGGCCGCGACCAGCTGGCGCGAACGCTCGACCACGTGCGTGCGCGGCGCGATCGGCACGCGCTTGCGATAGAAGAAACGCACCGGCCATTCGTAGCCCGCGCCGTCGGTGCGGTTGCCGAGGCCCGCGAGCGGGCCGCGCGCCCAGCTCGCGACCCAGGCCGTCTTGATGAGCCCCTGGCAGTCGATCACGAGGTCGTACTGCTCGGCCGCGAGGCGCTTGCGGAACGCGCGGATCTCGCGCCACGTCGCACCCGAGAACGGCTTCTTGCGCCAGCGGCGCAGCGAGAACGGCAGCACGTCGCGCACGCCGTCGACGAGCCGCACGAGGTCGACGAAGCTCTCCTCGACGAGCCAGTCGATCTGCGCGTCGGGGTGGCGACGCCGGATATCGGCGATCACCGGCATGTTGTGCACGACGTCGCCCAGCGACGACACGCGCACGATCAGGATCTTTTGCACGCTGAAAAAACGCCGGCGGACGGCCGGCGACAGGCATAAAGACGCGATTTTATCGCGCCCCGGGGACCACACAGGCAAAAAGCGGCCGCACGCCGTCGGCGTGCGCCGCTTTTCGGGGATGGCGCGACGATCGTTCGACCATCGTCGCGCCGGCGGCGGCCCGCAGGCCGCCGGTTTTCAGAACGGCAGCTTGACGTCCGGCTTCGCGGCCGTCAGCACGCGGCGGAAGTCGTCCTGGATGCGCTTGAGCCCTTCCTCGGTCTCGGATTCGAACCGCATCACGACGACCGGCGTCGTGTTCGACGAACGCGCGAGGCCGAAGCCGTCCGGGTATTCGACGCGCAGGCCGTCGATCGTCACGACCTCGTCCGCACCGTCGAATTTCGCCTCCTTCTGCAGCTTCTCGATCAGGCGGAAGTTCTCGCCTTCGTCGAGCCAGAGCTGCAGTTCGGGCGTGCTCATCGCGTCCGGCAGCGCGTTCAGCAGCGCGCTCGGATCGGCCGCCTTCGCGAGAATCTCGAGCAGGCGCGCGCCCGTGTAGAGACCGTCGTCGAAACCGTACCAGCGATCCTTGAAGAACACGTGGCCGCTCATCTCGCCCGCGAGCGGTGCGCCCGTCTCGCGCAGCTTCGCCTTCACGAGCGAATGCCCCGTCTTCCACATCAGCGGCTCGCCGCCCTTCGCCTTCACCCACTGCGCGAGATGGCGCGTGCACTTCACGTCGTAGATGATCTGCGCGCCCGGGTTGCGCGACAGCACTTCCTCCGCGAACAGCATCAGCTGGCGGTCCGGGAAGATGATCTGGCCGTCCTTCGTGACGACGCCCAGGCGGTCGCCGTCGCCGTCGAACGCGAAGCCGAGCTCGGCATCGGTGTCCTTCAGCGCCTGGATCACGTCCTGCAGGTTTTCCGGGTGCGCGGGATCGGGGTGGTGGTTCGGGAACGTGCCGTCGATGTCGGTGAAGCGCTCGACGAGTTCGCAGCCGAGCGCCTTGAACAGGCGCGTCGCGAGCGGGCCCGCGACGCCGTTGCCGGCGTCGACGACGAGCTTCATCGGGCGCGCGAGCTTCACGTCGCCGACGATGCGCTCGATGTACTGGTCGGCGACGTCGAATGCCTCGTACGAGCCGCTGCCCGTCTCGTAGCGCTCGTCGACGATGCGGCGGTACAGCGCCTGGATCTGCTCGCCGTAGATCGCCGCGCCGCGCAGCACCATCTTGAAGCCGTTGTAGTCGGGCGGGTTGTGGCTGCCCGTGACGACGATGCACGAATCGACGCGACGCTCGCCGCCCTTCAGCGCAAGCGGCACGCTCGCCGCGAAATAGCCGACCGGCGTGGGCACCATGCCGACGTCGACGACGTCGACGCCCGCCGCACGCAGGCCATCGGCGAGTGCGCCGACGAGCTCGGGCCCCGACAGGCGGCCGTCGCGCGCGACGACGACCGCGTCGCCGCCCTGTGCGCGCACTTCGCTGCCGAATGCCCGGCCGATCCCGCGCGCCGTGTCGGCGTCGAGCGTCTTGCCGACCACACCGCGAATGTCATATGCCTTGAAGATGGATTGGGAGATCATCGATTCTCTCTCGGTTGCGTGCATGGAAAATAATCTGGCCGCCTTTCGCGCATGCCCGGCATCATACATGCGGGCCCGGCGCTGCAAGGAACGGGACGGCTGGAGCGGCCCCGATCCAACTTATAATCGCGGGTTTTGATGACGCGGATTCCGTCCATTTTAATGCCTAGCCGTTCCGCCGCCGCCACCCTGCCGCCTCCGGGCGCCCTGCCGGCCGCCTCGCGCGCGCGCGGCTGCCCCGCATGCTGAAGCGATTCGGCAACCCGGACGTCGCGAAGGCCGTCGCGAACCTCGTCTGGCTGGGGCTCGAACGGCTCACGCAGATCGGCGTCGCGATCGCGATCAGCGGTCTTCTGGCCCGTTATTTCGGGCCGGACGTGTTCGGCAAATGGCAGTATGCGAATACGCTTCTCCTCGTACTGGCACCGCTCACCTGGGTGTGCGGCGCCGAAATCCTGGTTCCGACCATCGTCCAGCGCCCGCCCGCGCAACTCGGCGCGGTGCTCGGCAGCGCCTTCGCGCTGCGCATCGGCGTGTCCGCCGCCGCGCTCGTCGCGACCTGGGTCGCGATCGGCGCCGGCGCGTTCGACCCGCTCGTCGGCGCGATGCTCGCGGGCCTCGCGGTCACGATGGTGTTCCGCGAGCCGTTCGTCGGCGTGATCAACGCGTGGCTGCAGAGCATGACCTACAGCAAGCCGCAGCTCGTGACCAGCATGGTCACCGCGCTGGCGAAGGCGCTGTGCGTCTGGCTGCTGGTCCGCGCGGCCGCCGGCCCCGCCCGCTTCGCATGGCTGTGGGCGCTGGAGGCCGCCGCGATCGGCTTCGCGCTGCTGCTCTACTACCGCCATCGTAACGGCGGCACGCTCGGCTGGACGTTCGACAAACCGCTGTTCGGGCACTTCGCCACCGCCGGCACCGTGTTCTGGCTCGGCCTGATCTGCATGTATCTGTTCCTGAAGCTCGACCGCCTGATGCTCGAGCGTCACGTGTCGTTCGCCGACCTCGGCCGCTATTCGGCGGCCCAGCAGCTCAACGAGAACTGGATCACGCTCGCACTGATGCTCGCGCAGACCATCGCGCCCGCGTTCGTATACCGCGTGCAGGACGTCGCGCGGCTGCGCCGCAACATCGTCCGGCTGATCGCGATGACCGCCGGCCTGATGACGGCCGGCGCGCTGGTGCTGGATGCGGCCGCGCCGCTCATCGTCGGCAAGGTGTTCGGCCGCGGCTACGAGGCGTCGGTCGACATCTTCCGCTGGGCCGTCTGGCTGTCCGTGCCGGCCGGCATCGAGGCGATAGGCAATCTTATCGTTCTCAAATATCAAGCAAAATTCGTGTTGCTGGCGAAATGGGTGCTCGCGCTCGCGATCGCCGCGCTCGTCAACGTGTTCGCCATCCCCCCGCTCGGCCTGTACGGCGCGCTCGTCGGGCTGGCGGCCGGCTATGTTGCCGCCGCCGCCGTTAATTTTTATTACATTCGTATCAAGCTGCGCCCATGACGTCTCCCGATTGTCCGCCCCCGCTCGACGACGTGGCCGTGCTGATGCCGGCCTACAACGGCCACGACGACGTCGTGCGCACCCTCGCGTCGTTTCGCGAGGACGCGCCGGTGCACGTGCTGATCGTCGACGACGGCAGCACGCCGCCAATCGCGGCGCCCGACCTGCCCGGCCTCGCGGTCGAGGTGCTGCGCATGCCGCAAAACGGCGGCATCGAGCGCGCGCTCGAGGCCGGCATCGACGCGCTCGCGGCGCGCGGCTTCCGCTATGCGGCCCGCATCGACGCCGGCGACCTCGCCGCGCCGCAGCGCCTCGCGAAAGAACGCGCATATCTCGACGCCCACCCGCGCGTGGCCTGCGTCGGCATGTGGACCCAGGTCGTGTCGCGCGCCGGCGAGCCGCGCTTCATGCTGACGCCGCCCGCCGATCCGCGCACGCTGCGCCGCACGCGCTTCCTGCGCTCGCCGCTTGTGCATCCGTCGGTCATGTTGCGCATCGACGCGGTGCGCGAAGTCGGCAACTATCGGGCGAAGTACCGCGCGGCCGAGGATCTCGATCTTTTTTTACGGTTAATGCAACGCTACGATTGCGCGAACCTGCCCGAGCTCGGCCTCTACTACGAGCTCAACGAGGGCGGGATCAGCGCGACCAAGCGCCGCCGCCAGCTGATATCGACGCTATCGCTGCTGCTGCGACACTTCAACGTTCTGAACCCGTACGACTGGGCCGGCCTCGCCAAGAACCTGCTGCATTTCGTGACGCCGTACCGCACGTTGCAGCGGATCAAGCGGACGCTGTTCGCGGCGCGCCCGTCCGCGTAGTCCGCATCCGGCATTTTCGACGCTTTATTTTTTCTTTTTTTTCATGTCCGCTACCCCCTCGCTGCGCATCGCGCTCGTCTGCAACACGGCCTGGGCGATCTACACGTACCGCCACGGGCTGATCCGTGCGCTCGTCGCGCGCGGCGCCGAGGTCATCGTGATCGCGCCGCACGACCGCACGGTGCCGCTGCTCGAGCAGATGGGCTGTCGCTACGTCGCGCTCGCCGTGGCGTCGAAAGGCACGAGCCCGCGCGAGGATCTCGGCACGCTTGCCGCGCTCGCGCGCCACTACCGCGCGCTCAAGCCCGATCTCGTGTTCCATTACACGATCAAGCCGAACATCTACGGGTCGATCGCGGCGTGGCTCGCGCGCGTGCCGTCGATCGCGGTCACCACCGGCCTCGGCTACGTGTTCATCCAGAAAAGCCGCGCGGCCAGCGTCGCGAAGCGCCTGTACCGGTTCGCGTTCCGCTTTCCGCGTGAAGTCTGGTTCCTGAACCGCGACGATCTCGCGACCTTCACCGACGAGCAGTTGCTTGCGCACCCCGACCGCGCGCGGCTGCTGCACGGCGAAGGCGTCGATCTCGAACAGTTCGCGCCGGCGCCGCTGCCCGCCGGCCGTGGCCCGGTGTTCATCCTGATCGGCCGGCTGCTGTGGGACAAGGGCGTGCGCGAATACGTCGAGGCCGCACGCGTCGTGCGGGCCCGCTACCCGGATGCGCGCTTCCAGCTGCTCGGGCCGCTCGGCGTCGACAATCCGAGCGCGATTGGCCGCGCGGACGTCGACGCGTGGGTCGGCGAAGGCGTCGTCGAGTATCTCGGCGAGGCGCACGACGTGCGCCCGCACATCGCGACGGCCGATTGCGTCGTGCTGCCGTCGTACCGCGAGGGCGTGCCGCGCACGCTGATGGAAGCGTCCGCGATGGGCCGCCCGATCGTGGCGACCGACGTGCCGGGCTGCCGCGACGTCGTGGCCGACGGCGAAACCGGCTTCCTGTGCCGCGTGCGCGACAGCGCGAGCCTCGCCGAGCAGTTGATCCGCATGATCGAACTCGGGACTGCCGGGCGCGATGCGATGGGCGCGCGCGGCCGCCGCAAGGTCGCCGCTGAATTCGACGAGCAGCAGGTCGTCGAACGTTACCGGCAGACCATTCATACATTGACCGGCATCACACTCTGAAGGAGCGCATCAGCATGACCGCTAAAGGCACCATCCTCGTTACCGGCGGTGCGGGCTACATCGGCTCGCACACGGCCGTCGAGCTGCTCGACAACGGCTACGATGTCGTGATCGTCGACAACCTCGTCAACAGCAAGGCCGAGTCCGTCCGGCGCATCGAGCGGATCACGGGCAGGACGCCCGCGTTCCACCAGGTCGACGTGTGCGACGAAGCCGCGCTCGCGAAAGTGTTCGACGCACATCCGATCACGGGCACGATCCATTTCGCGGCGCTCAAGGCGGTCGGCGAATCGGTCGCGAAGCCGCTCGAGTACTACCAGAACAACCTCGGCGGACTGCTCTCCGTGCTCAAGATCATGCGCGAGCGCAACGTCAAGCAATTCGTGTTCAGTTCGTCCGCCACCGTGTACGGCGTGCCGGAGCGCTCGCCGATCGACGAATCGTTCCCGCTGTCCGCGACCAACCCGTACGGCCAGTCGAAGCTGATCGCCGAGCAGATCCTGCGCGATCTCGAGGTATCGGACCCGTCGTGGCGCATCGCGACGCTGCGCTACTTCAACCCGGTCGGCGCGCATGCGAGCGGGCTGATCGGCGAGGATCCGGCCGGCATCCCGAACAATCTGATGCCGTACGTCGCGCAGGTCGCGGTCGGCAAGCTCGAGAAGCTGCGCGTGTTCGGCTCCGACTACCCGACGCCGGACGGCACCGGCGTGCGCGACTACATCCACGTCGTCGATCTCGCGAAGGGGCACATCGCCGCGCTCGACGCGCTCGCGAAGCGCGATGCGAGCTTCGTCGTGAACCTCGGCACGGGCCAGGGCTACAGCGTGCTGGAAGTCGTGCGCGCGTTCGAGAAGGCGTCGGGCCGCCCGGTGCCGTACGAACTCGTCGCGCGCCGCCCTGGCGACATCGCCGAGTGCTACGCGAATCCGCAGGCCGCCGCCGACCTCATCGGCTGGCGCGCGACGCTCGGGATCGAGGAGATGTGTGCCGACCACTGGAAATGGCAGGAGGGGAACCCTCGCGGTTTTGTATAATCCGCTGTCCATTTTTCGAGCGATCCCATGCTCAGCTTCGCGTCCGGCTTCATCGTCTCCCTGCTCGTCACGCTGTTCATCGTGCGCTATGCGCATCTGCACGAGAAATTCTCGATCGACAGCGATCTGGCCGGCGTGCAGAAATTCCACGTGCGGCCCGTGCCGCGCGTCGGGGGCATCGGGATCCTCGCCGGCGTCGTCATTGCCGCGCTGCTCCTGACCCGGCGCTATCCGACGATCGCCGGCAGCATTCTCGGCATCGTGGCCTGCGGGATGCCGGCGTTCCTCTCCGGGCTCGTCGAGGACCTGACCAAGCGCGTGTCGCCGCGCGCGCGGCTGCTGTGCACGATGGGCGCGGCCGCGCTGGCGTTCTGGCTGCTGAACATCGCGGTCACGCGCATCAGCGTGCCGCCGCTCGACTTCCTGCTCCACTACGTGGCCATTTCGGCGTTCATCACGGTGCTCGCGGTCGCCGCGCTGGCCAATGCGATCAACATCATCGACGGCTTCAACGGTCTCGCGTCGATGGTCAGCTTCATGATGTTCGCGTCGCTCGCCTACGTCGCATTCCACGTCAACGACCCGGTCGTGATGTCCGCGTCGATCATCATGATGGGCGCCGTGCTCGGCTTCTTTCTGTGGAATTTCCCGGCCGGCCTGATCTTCCTCGGCGACGGCGGCGCGTATTTCATCGGCTTCATGCTCGCCGAGCTCGCGATCATGCTGGTGATGCGCAATCGCGAAGTGTCGGCGTGGTATCCGGTGCTGCTGTTCATGTATCCGATCTTCGAGACCTGCTTCTCGATCTACCGGAAGAAGTTCATTCGCGGGATGTCGCCGGGGATTCCGGATGGCGTGCACCTGCACATGCTCGTGTACAAGCGGCTGATGCGATGGGCCGTCGGGACGAAGCACGCGCACGACCTCACGCGGCGGAATTCGCTCACCTCACCTTATCTTTGGCTGCTGTGCCTCGTTGCCGTGATTCCTGCGACGCTGTTCTGGCGGCACACGGTGCACCTGTTCGTTTTTGTGGTGCTGTTCGCGCTGACCTATGTGTGGCTGTATATCAGCATCGTCAGGTTCAGGGCGCCGCGGTGGATGGTGGTGAGGAAGGAGAAGCGGGGGCATTGAGGGGGCGGGTCAGCCGGCACGCTGCCGGTTCGCGCGGCAACGCGTGCCGCGCCCCGATGACGGACGAGCCGCCGTTGCCGACAGGATCATGACGGCATGGCGGCGGCTCGACGAACGGTCGACTAGCTTCCCGCGGAATTCGAGCTCCAGCCCGGCACTTGCGTATAGATCACGACGTTACCGTCGTCCTGAATGTAGGTAACTGCCCCCGGATTTCCACCGGTGCTGGAATACCAGAGCGGTGCCCCCGCTGAACTGTAGACCACCAGGTTGCCGTCCGTTTGCATCGTCGCGTAGGCCCCCGGGTGATTGTAGGTACCCGAATTCCACACCGGAACGCCCTGGCGTAGCAGCACCAGATTCCCGTCGCCCTGCATGACGAGCACGTTTGCGCCGTTGCCCGATGCAAAACTCTGCCCGCTACCAAGCGTGACGCCGCCCTTCCAGACCGCGGGACCGCTCGAGGAACTCGCCAGGCCCATCGCGGAAGTCGCCGTGGCAAATACCGGCACCGACAACCGGTAGATCACCATGTTGCCGTCGTCCTGAATGACAAGACTCTGGCCATACAAGGTGCCATTGGTCGACGAGAACCACAAAGGCTTGCCGCTCGTGCCGTAGATGACGAAATTGCCGTCGGTCTGAAACACGGCATAGGCGCCGGTGTTTCCGTTGGTCCCCGAATTCCATACCGCAGCACCACTGGTCGCGTTGTAAAGCACGAGGTTGCCGTCATTCTGCATGACCAGTCGATGGTTTTGGGACGCCGAGTACACGGTTTGTCCCGGCTTGAGTGTCGTCCCTTCACCGATGGTGCCGCCATAGATCGGTGTCGTCGGTGCGCATATCGACGATTGCAGCGTGGTGACGATCGGCGAGCCCCAGCCGGTCACGAAGTCCCAGCCCGAACCGGCACTGTATGCGCCGTTACTGCCGTAGGTGATGTCGCGAAAGATCGACGGTGTCGTGGCTTGTGCACTGTATATCGTCGGTGCCGCGAAGCCGGGGTTCGTCGCGCAGCTGCCGGACAAGAGACGCGCCCAGGTCGCGGCAAACAACGGCGCGGACAGGCTCGTACCGCCCAGCGTTTCGAGTTGTCCGCCCACGATGATCTGCGCGCCGCTGTTGGGATCGGCGTCGAACGCGAGATCCGGCAGGCCCCGGAACGCCCGTCCCTTGAGCTGCGGCACGTTCGACTGCCAGGTCGGAATCGGCTCGAAGCCGCTGCTGCCGCCACCGCCGGAGTCCCAGGCCATCTCGCCGCCATAGCTGCCGTTCCCGTTCGTATAGAGGCTGGTGCCGCCGACGGCCACGACGTAGGGCGAGCTCGCCGGATATTGCACCGACGTGCCGCTGCAGCCGTATGCAACGCTACCCGAATCGCCCGTGCTGACCGAAAAGGTCTGCCCCTGTGCGACGGCCATTTCGAACAGCACGTCCATCGAGGCGGTCGGCGCCCAGTTCTCGCATCCGCCGATCGACATGTTGACGACCCGCGCGGTGTTGTCCGACACGGCGCGATTGATCGCGAGCGCCATGTCGCTCCATGCGAAGGACGGCGCAACATAGAAGTTGATTTGCTTGACGCCGCCGGACATCCCGACGATGGTCTGGCTGTCGAGCGACCATTCGACGTTCGCGCTCGTGTCGGCGCTCGGCGTGCCGGCGTTGATCACCGAAACGGGTACGGCGGGCAACCGGTTGTTGGTTTCGAACGTCGTCAGGTCGATGACGGGTTGCGTCAGGTTCCCTTCCGCGATGATGCCCACCGTGGTGTTGCCGGCCGTCGGCGCGCTGCCGACGGAATAGATGCCCGGAAACTGCGTCGGGTTGTGGCCCACCATGATTGCGTTGGTCGTCGGCGACGTGTTTGCGGTTGGCGCACGGGCGGCCACGGACGCGCGCACGAAGTGCGGATGCAGGCGCGTCGCGGTATCGAGCCCCAGAACCGCTTGAACGACTCCGCCGAGTGCGTCCGGCACCGTCTCGGGGGCGGTGTTGATATGCGCGCGGCTGCCGTCGGCCATCGCGACGGGCACCAGCGTCGTCTTGAACACGCCGGATATCACGCCGGCCGGCGCATCGGCTTCGACGATCATGTTGTTGCCGGCAACGTTGATGTTCGTGAAGCCCTTACTTCCCAAATAGGCCTTCACCGTGGCGACCTGGTCGGCGGTGGGCGCGTAGCGCGCGGCGATCTGCGCGGAGGTCAGCACGGCGCCGAAGCTGGCGCTGCCGGGCGTTCGCGCGTCCTGCACGAAGCGATGCAGTGCGGCTTGGTCGTTCGGCTTGAGTATGAGCACAACATGGACCGGCGCCGTCGCACTCATCGGCGCTGCACTCACCACGTTACCGGTGGCGCGCAGCGCCGACAATTTGCCGACCTGCGCAGTGGCGGTGACGGTCGACGTCGTCGGACTCTCGTCGCCGCCACACCCCGCGAGCGCGAACACCATGAGTGCCGCGCTCATTCCCCTTGCAATATGTTCCGCTTTCATCGGATTGGTATGGACCGTTGATCTCGTATTTGGCTTTTCACCTTTGTTCTTTACGGCAATCGGACGGCTACCTTGAGGAAAACATAGGAAGGAATCGGCCGGTAGTCAAATGAATGCAACCGGTGGCCGCAGGTAGACCAGGATGGGCTGGTCCGCAGCCGGATGGGGACGCTGACGCCGCGCAAATGCATCGGTCGATCCCGCCCCGCGGCCAGGTCGGCAGAACAAAAAAAAAGCGCCTCAAGGGCGCTCTTTTTCTCGGCATGTCCGACACACGCACGCGGCACTGATCTCACTCGTTCGACACCGCCCGCGCGTCCGGCACACTCTGCAGCACAGGCGCAGCCGTCGACTGGTATTCCGGCACCCAACGTCGCAGATCGCGCCGGACTTCATCGTCGCTGAGCACGCGATTCTGCATCAGCCACGGCAGTAATTCGTCGAGCAAGTGATCCGGCACTTCGCGCGCACGTGCGATCCGCAGCTTGGGATGCGGCGTGCGGGTCGTCGTCTCATCGTCCGCGAGCAGTTCCTCGTACAGCTTTTCGCCCGGCCGCAACCCCGTGAACTCGATCCGGATCTGCCCCTCCGAGAAGCCGTAGAGACGAATCAGGTCGCGTGCGAGATCGACGATCTTGACCGGCTCGCCCATGTCGAGAATGAAGATCTCGCCGCCATGGCCCATGCTCGACGCCTGCAGCACGAGTTGCGACGCCTCCGGAATCGTCATGAAGAAGCGCGTGATCTCCGGGTGCGTCACCGTCACCGGCCCGCCTTTCGCGATCTGCTGCTGGAACTTCGGAATCACGCTGCCTGCACTGCCAAGAACGTTGCCGAACCGCACGGTCTCGAACTGCGTACCGCCGCTTGTCTGCTGCAGAGCCTGGCACGCCATCTCGGCAAGACGCTTGCTCGCCCCCATGACGTTGGTCGGATTGACGGCCTTGTCGGTCGAAATCAGCACGAAATGACGGACGCCGTGGCGAATCGCCGCGCGCGCGACACGATACGTGCCGAGCACGTTGTTGCGCAGCGCCTGCCACGCATTGTGTTCTTCCATCAGCGGCACGTGCTTGTATGCGGCCGCATGGAACACGATGTGCGGCGCATAACGCGACATCACCTGGTCGAGCAGCAGCGAATCCTTCGCGTCGCCGATGATCGGCAGGACGGGCTGGTCGGGGAAGCGCTCCCGCAACTCCTCGGCGAGCCGGTACATCGCGTATTCGGACAAATCGAATGCGACGAGCTGTGCCGGCGCAAAACGGAGGATTTGCCGGCACAGCTCGGAGCCGATCGAACCGCCCGCGCCCGTCACCATCACGACGCGGCCACGCAGCAGCGCTTCGACGTGCGGCGTGTCGATCGTCACGGCATCTCGGCCGAGCAAGTCCTCGAGGTCGATATTGCGCACCTGCGACAGGAAGCCCTGCCCCGGCATCAACGCGGTCAGCGACGGCAGCACCATCGCCTTCACGCCTGCGCGCACGCATAGCGTCGCGACGCGGCGCTGCGTTTCGACGGACGCAGACGGAATCGCGATGATCGCGTATTCGACCTTCATCGCGTCGGTCCAGTGCTTCAGGTCGTTGAACGAGCCGAGCACCTTGTAGCCGTAGATCTCGCGCCCATGCTTCGTGACGTCGTCGTCGAGCAGGCCAACGAGGCGCCATTCGCCCGAGCGCGACAATTCGCGCGCGAGGCTCGCGCCGGCCGTGCCGGCACCGAGAACCAGCACGGGCTTGCCCTGTCCGACCAGGCCGCCGTACAGGTAGAACTCCTTCGTCGCCCGGTAGAGCGCACGAGCGCCGCCCATTAACAGGAACAGCATCAGCGGCGATACGAGCAGCACCGAACGCGGGATGATCGGCGACGGCTGGAACATCACGGCCCCGATCATCACGATCACGCCGCCGCCGGCAACGGCCTTGGAGATTCGCATCAGGTCGGGGAGACTTGCGAACACCCACAGCCCGCGGTAAAGCCCGAACACATGGAACATCAGCGCGTAGACCGGCAGCGTCCAGACGAGCGCGGTCATCGCGCCGCTCAGGAAATCGGAAGGAACGCTACCGTTGAAACGAACGAGATAGGCGAACAACCACGACGCGACAACCGCCGTCAGGTCGAACAGGAAAGCACTCAGCGACAGCCACGATGCTTTGGATCGCAACATCGGCAGGAAACCTCAAGAGTTGTTTTCGGTGGTCGACTGAAACCGGCGCCAGCGCACGTCGATCACCAATCCGATACATGCGAGAACGCCATACCATGCGAAAAACGACAGCCATTGCTGCTGTTCAGGGCGGCCCTTTGCCCATACGGCGACGAGAATGCCGCCGAGCATGATGAGGTACCAATAAAGCGCGGTCCGTCGGTGACCTACCCCCGAGCGGACCATCCTTTGATAATAGTGCTCCCGGTGCGCTTGCCAGAACTTTTCGCCGCGTAACAAACGTCGCAAAAGTGTTACAGATGCGTCAGCAATAAAGGGCGCGAACACAAGCGCAGGAAACCAGATCGGCCAGGCATCGGCGCGCCATCCCCAGTAGCCGACCGCACCCGCCATGAATCCCAGCGGAATCGAGCCAGCGTCGCCGAGAAACAGGCGGGCCGGATGAAAGTTGAGCAACAGGAAGCCAAACGCCGCACCGGCCACGGCCGCGCCGGCCATGGCGAGATCGGGCAACGGACTCGCAGCGGTCAGTGCCGCGATCGCATAAGCACCGAAGCCGAACAGCGCCATGCCGCCCGCGAGGCCGTCGGCACCGTCCATGAAGTTGTACAGGTTCGTCAGCCAGACCATCACGAAGCCGACACCGACGAGCAGCCACCATGGCGCATCGGCCGGATAGACGACGATCAGCGCAACCACTGCCGCGAGGTGAGCGGAGAACCGCACACGGGCCGGCAACCCGCGCCGGTCGTCGATCTGCGACATCGCGGCCAGCCCCGCGGCGGCGGCGGCAATCAGCCACAACGCCGGCGCAAGCGCCAGCAGCGCGACAACGCAGACCGGGACGATACCCCACCCGCCGACGCGCGGCGTCGGCAGCGTATGCAGCGAACGATCGTTCGGAATATCGGTAGCGAGGCGCCAGGCGAGGCCGGTCGCCAGCAGCATGCGCAGGATGGCCGTCGATGCAATGGCGGCGGCCAGCGCCACCACGACCGCGGAAGGCCATGTGGAGATCGGGAGATGCATGTCGACTATTGTTGTGTATCGCGCGAACGATACCATGCGGCGGTCGCTTCGAGGCCCTGGCGGGTGGTATAGGGCGGATGCCAGCCGAGCACGCGCGTGATCCGGCCAGTGTCGAGCTGCAGGCTGCCGGTCAGGCGGTCGACGACCGCACGGCGGCCTGTCAACGTCCCGATCGTACGCAGCAGCATCGGCGGCACCGCGATCAGCCGTGCCGGCTTGCCCAGCGTGTCGCCTACGAGACGCAGCAGACCTGCGACCGACGGCGCTTCGTCGTCAGCGACATGAAAGCATTCGCCTGCCGCACGGGGGTCGATTGCACAATGCAGCAGCGCATCCGCGAGGTTTTCAACGTAGACGACGCTGCGGCGCGCCGAAACCGCGCCGAGCGGCAACGGTATTCCTCGCGCGACTGCATCCATCATCCTCAGGAAGTTGGCGCGGACCGCGGGGCCGTACACGAGCGGCGGACGAACGACGACGACGTCGAGCCCCGCCGACGCGCCGAACTGCGCGAGCTGTCGCTCCGCACGCAGCTTCGAGCGACCGTATGCATCCTGCGGATCGGGTTCGGATACTTCCGAAAGCGGCACACCGTCATCGCCTTCGCCGGCCGCCTTGATGCTGCTCGCGAACACGATGCGGCGTACGCCGTGATTGCGCGCCGCCTCGGCGAGACGCATGGTTCCGACGACATTGGTGGCATCGAACGCAGCGTCGGGATCGGGCGACTCGTCGCGCATCACGTGCACACGGGCAGCAAGATGAATCACGCAATCGCCAGCAAGATCGGCCGGCCACGCCTCATCCAGGCGATCGAAATCGGCGATGCCGTGCACCCATTCACGCACGCCGTCGATGCAGCCGCCCGGTCGCCGCACCAGTGCGGTAACGGTATAACCGGCCTGTAACGCGCGGCGGCAAAGCGCTCTGCCGACGAAGCCGTTGGCGCCGGTGACGACGAGATGGGTCATCGCACCCTCCGGCTTTGTCGGCTGACGACTTGGCGAGGCGGGGTGAGCCCGCCTGCCGCGCCGACGGACAGCGCGGGCCGACGCACACTGGACCGGCACTCGAGAACGGAAAGGGAGGCAGACACGAACACGTCGGGATCTCGAAAACGGAAAGCATGTCGATCGCCGGCACTGTTTTCAATCGGCGCCGCGCGACAAGCATTCGGCAGCGCATCAAGACGTGCGCGGCCAGATGCAACCAGATGGAAAGACAAGATGATGTTCGGGTTCCGAAGCGGATGAAAGCGCCGCGTGACGCGGCGCGGCTCGTCGGGTTGCACGACGGCGGCGTCGCCAACGCGCAAGCCCGACCGAAGGTCATTGGCCACGCGTGCCGATGGTGCCGCATCGATGCGCGGACATTGTAACCTTACCGATCGGCAGCAACCAAGCCGCGCGCCCCGCACTCGCGACCACTGAGTCTACGAGTGCTGGAGACGCCGCCGCTCAGGCCAGCAGCGTACCGACCTCGTCGACGAGCGGCGCGAGCATCCGCTCCCACCCGTGCTCGTGCTCGACGAAGGCTCGCGCTCGCGCCGTCATCTCGATCGCAGCGGACTCGTCAGCAACCAGTTGCTCGATGCGATCGACGAATTCCTCCGGCGTATCCGCAATCAGCAGATCGCGGCCGCGTTCCGCACCCAAACCCTCGTGGCCCAGCGATGTGGTGACCACAGGCAGCCCGAGCGCCATGTATTCGAGAATCTTGTTCTGCACACCTGCTCCGATGCGCATCGGGCAGACGCCGATCGCGCCGTCGGATGCGGCCTGCACAACCGACTCGACCCGGCCGGTCACGTCGACGCCGTCATACGCGCGAAATCGTTCTGCCAGCGTGGGTGCGATGGACCCGACGATCCGGAAGCGATAGTCGGCATGCTCGCGCAGCAACGGCAGCACGGCCTCCGCGAAATAGTGGCACATGTCCTGGTTCTGGACCGTGCGCATGTCTCCGATGAAAATCAGGATCCTGCTCGCCATGCTGCGCGGCGAGTACGGCAGGCTCGACAGGTCCACACCGTTCGAGCACACCATCACTTTCTTGCCCGACTCACCCGGAAACAGGTAATCGCGATCGGTCCGGGACACCAGCACCGACAGGTCGAAATCGTCGACGATCGTGCGCTCGTAGTCGAGCAAGCGCTTCGCCTCGATACCGAATACGCGCGACTTCAGTCCGCGCGCGTTCTTCAGCTGCTTCACCCGGCTGTAGTTGAGCGAAATCGCATCGGTCATTTCCAGGATGCGCGGCTTGTCCGACTTGCGCACATACTCGGCACAACGCACGAGATGCACGAAGGCACCGTCGTGTGACGGCAGCAATCGCGCCACCGCCGCAGCAAACGCGCGGCTCCGGTAGTACGCGACCTGTAGCGGCGTGCGCGTGGGCAATGCAAGCAGTGTATTCAGGTACGATCGCCGGCGGGACAGATAGACCCGTTCGACCCGGTCGAATACGCCATCGTCCGGCAACGCGGCGTGCATCTCCTCGTCGGTCTCGCACATGCTCAGCAGCGTCAGCGAGTAATGACGGGACAGCACACGGCAAAGATGGTAGATCCGCAGCTTGTCGCCGCCGATCACCGGATACGGAAACCGCGGCGTCAGCACCAGCAGCTTCTTCTTGTCCTGGTTCATGGCAGATGCGCCCAGAAGTCCTGAATCAACGGACGCACGGCAGACTCCGAGAAGGACCGTGCGCGGGCCACACCGTCGCCAATCGCGACGTCGAAGCGTGCGCCGTCGGTCCATACCCTGCGAATCTGCTCCGCCATGTCGTCCACCGAAAAAGGATCGAACTGCAGACCACAGTCGCCGACCACCTCGGGCATCGACGTCGTATTGCTGCACGCAACGGGGGTACCCGACGCCATCGCCTCCAGCAGCGGAATGCCAAACCCTTCGAACAGCGAAGCAAAGATGAACGCGCGCGCGTGCCGGTACTGCTCGCGCAGTTCGTCCCGCGAAATGTAGCCGAGCAACTCGACCGAACCCGCAAGCCCGAGCGCCGCAGCCCTGCCGAGAAAATGCGCGTGATGTTCAGACTTGATCCCGGCGATCCTCAGCGTGGCGTCATCGCCGAGCGACGGGCGCGCGACCGCGAACGCTTGCAGGAGGCGCTCGACGTTCTTGCTCGGCACCTCGCCCGCGACCGTGAACAGATACGGCCGGCGCGCCGCCGCACTCACCGGCGCATCGAACCAGTCGTCCGAAATCATGCAAGGGATGACGCGCACGTCCGCCTCGTTCAGCCCGAGCGTCTCGACCAGCTCCCGCTGCGTAAAACGCGAGATGGTCAGCACGATGTCGGCCCGGCGCGCCAGCCGCGGCACCACATGCCGACGGTACACGCGCCCGGCGGTCTGATATAGCGACCGCGCCGGCGGCAGCACGCTCCACGGCTGCATGTAGATCAGATCGTAGATGACCGCTATCAGCGGCGTGTTGCCCGTGGCGCGCAGCGGCCCGGTGTTGTATGGGCACAGCAGATAGTCCGGCTTGTGCTCGCGGCACAATCGCGGCAACTCGACCTGCTCCCACCACGGGAAGAAACCACGCCCTTCGCTGACGCACGGCCAGTCGTCGGTGCTCACCCCGCTTGGCGCGAAGCCCAGCACCGACTCGCCGATCGGCGCCACCAGTTGACGGGCGAAGCGCCCCATGCCGCGGTAGTTGCCCACCATCCAGGTGATGTCCACCCCCAACTTCACGCGGTGCTCCTCGAAGCGAATTGATTCATTGACGACGTGTTCCGCCCAGGACGGCTTCATAGACGGCCAGCGTCTTCTCCGCGCAGGCCGGCCAGTTCAGCGCTCGCGCCCGGGTCAGCCCGGCCGCGCGAAGCATGTCGGCCCGGCCGGGCTGCTCGACGATCATTCTCATGCCGTCGGCAATATCGCCAGTACGGAAAGGATCGACCAGGATAGCCGCGTCGCCCGCGACTTCCGGAACGGACGTCGTGCTGGAAGCCACGACCGGCAGCCCCGACGCAAAAGCTTCCACGACGGGCAGTCCAAAACCCTCGCACAGCGACGCGAACACAAGCGCAGTTGCCGACTGAAGCAGCGCGCGCACGTCATGGTCAGGCAGATACTCGAGCCAGCGAACGCAACCGCTCTCGTTCGCGCGCAAGCGCGCAACGAGTTGCTCGCAGCCCCACCCTGCCCGGCCGACGATCACCAGCGGGATATCGCGGCGCAAGCCGGCCGGCAAGCTCGCATGGGCGTCAACCACACGCTCGAGATTCTTCCGCGGCTGCAGGGTTCCGACGCACAGGAAGAACTGCGCCGGCAAGCCGAGACGCGTCAATACCGCCTCACGCTCGGCCTGATCGATCCGTTCGAAGAAGCGAGGATGGACACCCAGCGGCACCACCGAAATCCGCTCCGGCGCGATGCCGAAATGCTCGACGATTTCCTGCTTGGAGTAGTCGGAGATCGTGATCACATGATCGGCCCATGCACCCGACCGACGCAGCAGCCAACGACGCAGCGCCGCCAACCGGATCGTCGTCCACTCCGGATGCGACAGCGGAATCGCATCCATCAACGTCGCGATGACCGGCGTCGAGGACAGCTTCGGAATCAGGTGATCCGTCGCATGAAACACGTCCACGCGTTCCGCGCGCAGCGCCTTCTCGTCGATGGAGGCCCACGGCGTCACGGCGCCCAGCACCGTCGCGACTTCATGCCGACCGAGATTCACCGGCGGCCTGGCGCCCGGAAATACGTCGTCGCCAACGGTCGCGCCAAAACCGGCCGGAACCAGGCCGATCCCGCCGCGCGCGATCAGCGCCTGTCCCAATTCACGCGTATACGAACCAATGCCGTCGACGCCGCCGTGAGCGCGGCTTCGCGCGAGGGCCGTCGTGCCGAAACCGACCTTCACCCACGCCCTCCGCCAAACATCCAGCGCAGCGTACTTTCCAACGGAATGTCCTCGAGCGGACCAACGGCCGCCTGCAGCCGCGTACCGTCGCCCTGCAACCGGCGCACTTCATTCGCGCGCACGAATGCCGGATTGACGCGCACTTCGATCGTGTAACCGGCAATCTGCTCCATCATCGCGATCACGGCCTTCAGCGACACCGCACGGCCGGAGCACACGTTGAATACCCCACCGGCCGGTGCGAGTTGCAGCAGGCGCCGATAGGCATCCACGACGCGACGCACGTCGGAAAAATCGCGCTCGACGTCGATATTGCCGAGTTCGATCACGCGTTCGCCACGCTGGAAATGACTGACGATCTTCGGCAGCAGGAACTGCGACGACTGACCGACGCCCGTATAGTTGAACGGACGCGCGACAACGATTGGCAGCTTGTCGCACCACAGGCGCGCCATGTACTCCATCGCCAGCTTGCTCACCGCGTAGTCGTTCGCCGGGTTGGGCTCGACCGACTCGTCGATGACTTCAACCGCTGCGTTGCCGTAGATGTTGGCACTGCTTGCCAGCAGAACCGCCTTCGGACGACTATCCAGATTCGCGAGCGCGTCGAGCAGGTTGCGCGTGCCGACCACGTTGGTGCGATATATCGAATCGGCGTCACCGTGCGCGACGAACGCAATCGCGGCAAGATGCGCGACCACGTCCGGCCGGACGTCGGCGACGACCTGTGCGAGCGCCGCGCGGTCGCACAGGTCCACTCGATACATATCGGGCCCCGTCACTTCGGAACCGTGCGTCGTACCGAACACGCGATAGCCGGCCGCCCGCAACGACTGCGCCAGAAAGTCGCCGGTAAAGCCGCCGAGCCCTGTCACCAGAGCCCGCGGCGCGTCAGAACGAGAAGCCGAGTTCATTGCGACGCAAATCCGCTTCGACCATCATTGCGCACAGCTGCTCGAGCGTCGTCGTCGGCTCCCAGCCCAGTTTCTGCTTCGCCTTCTCCGGGTTGCCGATCAGCAGGTCGACTTCGGCCGGGCGATGGAACTTCGGATTGACGCGCACCACCGTCTTGCCGGTCGCGACGTCGACACCGACTTCATCCACGTCGCTGCCCTTGAACTCGAGGTCGACACCGGTCGCCTTGAACGCCATGCGGACGAAATCGCGGACGGTTTCCGTGCGATTCGTGGCGAGCACGTACGTGTCCGGCTCATCGACCTGCAGCATGCGCCACATCCCTTCCACGTATTCCTTCGCGAAACCCCAATCGCGCTTCGCGTCCATGTTGCCCAGTTCGAGCACATCGAGCTGACCCAGCTTGATCTTCGCGACGGAGTCCGTGATCTTGCGCGTGACGAACTCGCGGCCGCGCAGCGGGGATTCGTGATTGAACAGGATCCCGCTGCAGCCGAAGATATCGTAGCTTTCGCGGTAGTTCACCGTAATCCAGTGCGCATACAGCTTGGCAACGCCATACGGGCTGCGCGGATAGAACGGCGTCGATTCGATCTGGGGAATTGCCTGCACCTTGCCGAACATTTCGGACGTGCTCGCCTGGTAGAAGCGGATCTTCGGATTGACGATGCGGATCGCCTCGAGCAGGTTCAGCGGACCGATGCCGGTGATTTCCGCTGTGGTGACCGGCTGGTCGAAGGACACGCCGACAAAACTTTGCGCGGCGAGGTTGTAGACCTCCGTGGCGCCGGTCGTCTGCAGCAGGCGAATGCTCGCCGACAGGTCTGTCAGGTCGTATTCGATGAGATGCAGGTTCGGGTGCTTGGCGATGCCAAGCTCTTCGATACGCCAGAAGTTCACCGAGCTGGTGCGGCGATAGGTGCCATATACCTGATAGCCCTTCTCGAGCAGGAGCTGGGCGAGATAGGCACCGTCTTGGCCAGTGATGCCGGTAATGATGGAAACTTTCATAGTTTGAGAATTCATCTTAAGTTCTCTTGCAAAATCTTTATCGGATGATTGACGGCAATCTCACTCGGTCTCCGCCGAAACTTCCATGCGGATAACGGGTTTGATGACCTGGCGCGTCGGTAATACGCTGTCCAGCAATTGCTGGACTGAAGCTTGCCACGTCAGCGTGGGCATCCCCTCGGACTTCGGTTGTGCGCCTTGCCGATACAGCGTGAGCCAGTGCGCCACGGCTTGCGCCAATGCTTCGCCGCTGGTGCCATGGAAGTAATGCGCGTGGTCCTGCGCTACCTCGCGGAACACCGGTAAATCTCGAGCCAATATGGGCAGATGCTTGCGACCCGCCTCGATCAGCGGCAACCCGAAGCCTTCTCCCTCCGAAGCCGCGAGCAAACAGCAACATGCGCCGTAGACCTGCTCCAGGTATTCATCGCTGATGCTCTCCAGCCAGAATAGTCGTTTTCCGAGCTCGGGATGCGCTCGCAGACGCGCAACCAGCTTTTCGACCAGCCACCCGGCTTTGCCGACGATCACGAGATTGACCGCCGTACCTTCCTGCCAGAGCTGCTCGAAAGCCGCCAATGCCTGGGCATGCCCTTTACGCGGCTCGACCGTCCCCACCATCAAAAAGCTGGGAGCCGCGCGCAGTGCCTCGAGTATACGGGGCGCGTCGCTCGGCATGCCGGTGCTCGGGTGAGAATTCTGCACATCCGCGCCGTAATGGAACCAGCCCACCTCAAGCGCGCCCTGGCGCTGAGGCTGATGCTCCTGCAGCCACTGTTTGAATTCATCCGCCACTGTCCGGGAGCCGCACACGACACCGTCATAACGGGAAATCGTATTCAGCCATTCCCCGAACAGTTTCTCGCTCCCCGGCGCGAAGTAGCTGGGCATCTGCACGCACAACAGGTCGTACACCACAAACTGGATGCGAACGCCCTGACGCGACATTTCATCGAGAAACGCTTCCTGAACGCCGGTACCGTACGGGTTTAGATCCAGCCCCAAAAAGATGTCGCCCGCCTGGAAATCGATGGGATCTTCCTGCACCGTGCCAGGGTCACCCTGCCCCATGAAGCGCGACCGCAAGCGTTTCGCGTAAAAGTAACCCGTTCGGTCATGCGTCGCGTAGACAGGCCACACCTCGAAATCCTTCGGTGGGTCCTTGAGCAGTTCGCTCAGAATACTCCGTACGACCCGTTGAATTCCGGTCCGTGCGTCATGGCTGACCAGCTCCGATACGTCGACGAACAGCGCACGGCGCGTTCGCGTGGGCAAGCTGAACGCTATGCCCTGCGCAACTTGACTCAGTTCATCTTCGCTGCATTGACGCACCAGAGGTGCGATTGCCTGGAACAGCTTCTTGCGCGTCGACTTGATGCTCGGACGCGACTGTGTCGCCGGAGGCGTCGCGCCGTTCTGGGCAAGCAGTTCCCGGCAGCGGGCATACACCTCGTCCACCGTGATGTCGTCGAGACAGAAGAAGTTGTGCGGACAATCGCGTCGCGAAGGAATGTGGCAGGGCGAGCATGCGGCCTCATTATGCAAGACATAGCTGTTGCCGAATACCGGTGCCCATTCGTGCGCGGTTTCCAGGCCACCATAGACCCCAAGCGCTGTCACGCCCAGATAGGCCGCCATGTGCGCGCCGCCGGAATTGTTGGCGACGCACAACTGGTGACCGGCGAGATGCTGCATCAGTTCGGGGATGCTGAGTCCTGCATGAATCACCACCTTTTCAAGGCCGTCAAAGCTGAAACGCCGGGCTTCCTTGTCGCTGGCAAAGAAAACGCTGACGTGTTCCACCGCGGCATCCGCGGCCAGCCGGCGTGCCAGTTCGTGGAATCGCTCAACAGGCCATTCCTTCGCATCGCCACCGGCATAGGGAAACAGCGCAACCGCACGATTATGCTGTTGCAAAGGAGCCGCAAGCGGAGGCAAGGCCACGTAGTCGGACGGATGAGCCGGAAGTGCATCGACCAAAGCCAGCATCTGCTCGCTGATCGAAATGCGATTCAGCGGCGTTTCCACGAACGGCAGGTCCTGATACGTGGGCAGCGCGATGTCGAGCTTGGTATCGATGGCTGGATTGAGGCTGCCGTAACCGACCTTGAGCCCCGCCTCGACTTGTGCCAGGACGAACCGTGTATCGGGCTGTCGCCTCAAATCGATAGCCAGGTCGTAGAAACCCAGCTGCTTCACGAATTCGACCAACGAACCATCGGACAGCTCTGCCTGCAACGACGATTTGCGCTTGAAGTAGTCGAGCGTCAGCACTCGATCGAAAAACGGCAGGGTTTGAGCCAACGCCTGATTCCAGCTACCCACCACGACATCGATGCTGGCCTTCGGATATCGTGCGCGCAGACGAGAGATAGCGGGCACTGCCAGCAGCAGATCACCCATGTGATCCAGTTTGAGCAGCAGGATTTTCTTGATCTTCGGCTCGAACAGGGTGGTGCGCTCAAAGGTCACGGCTCGCGCCGTCCGTGACTCACGGGGTCGCTCGAAGGGAGCGATGGCCCGCAACACGAGCTTGGCGCTGCGATCCCACGAGAATGCCTGCGCCTGTGTTCTGGCGTTCTCCAGCAACCGCGCGCGCAGGCCGTCGTCGGTCAGCGCTTGATGCATCTTGCCGCTGATGGCCGGGACCGACTGCGGATCGAAGAGCGCCTCGGGGCTACCCATGACCTCCGGAAGGCTGGCTGCATCGGCAGCGATCACCACGGCGCCGCATGCCATCGCTTCAAGCGGCGGCAAGCCGAATCCTTCGTGCAGGGAAGGGAAGACAAACAGGCGGCATGTGCTGAACAATGCCAGCAGCTCTTCATCGGAGATGTAGTCGCTGAACAACAACTCGTCGGCACGGAGACCGACGCGTTGTGCATGTGCACGAAGCGCACTCACTTCCGACTGCGGCATTCGACCGACAAACAGCAACTGATGGTGGTTGCGCGACGTATCGGGCAAGGCGGCGAACGCCTCGATCAGCCGCGGGAGGTTCTTGCGCGCATCGGCTCCCCCCGTGTACATGATGAAAGGCCTGGTTACCCCCAGGCGCTGCTTCAGGGTCGCCAAGAGGTCTGCATCGGGCACGACACGGGTAAACATCTCGTCGCAGGCGCCCGACACGTTGGTCACTTTCTCGGGCGAAAAAGGCAACGCACCCAGCGCCTCCTGCCGGGCACTCTCCGAAATCGCAAGGAGATGCCGCGCCCGCTTCAGGTTTTCAATGCGGTCTGCGTAGTAGTCACGATAAATGGGGTTCGTCCGGTATTGCTCATCCGGGTTAATCAGCGGAATCAGGTCGTAAAGTATGACCGCGGTCGGCAGCGGGTCGCCCAATGCCCCGATGCTGATGACCGCATCGTCCCCCAATCCCTCGAACAGACTGGTAACCAGCACGATATCGGGATCGAGCGTTTCCAGAAACGCCTCGCGCACCCGTTCGGCGACGGCACGACGCGACGCATTTTGCGGGTCGACCCAGCGCATCGGCCCCGGCGCCTGCCAGACGCGAATTCGCTCCTGTGGCACCAACCCTCGAAACGCCTGACGAATCGGCCCGATGGTCTCGGGGAACAGTCCGCTGAGGGCCAGGTAGATTTCATGGTGTCCCGCATTGCGTGCAATGGCAAGCGCCAGGGAAAGGGAATAGCGTCCGATGCCACGGAAGCGGCTCTCGGTTTGCGCTCCCTGCATGTCAATAACGATTCGCATGGTTGTCCTACTTTACTTGACCTACCGACGCCCACGAGGCCGTCGTGACCCCGGAACGATCCGGCGCAACAGCGCGTCGGGGCGCGCTGACGGAAGAGACGCATCCAAAGGGCAACGTCGAGTGGTAAAGCGGCGCTGATCCTTGCTCCAGCTTCGCTCAATCACTGAACCGCCCTCCAACCAGCCTCTTCGACGCGTGCGGCTCATCACGTCGAACCGTCCGCATTGCACCGTCAGGTGACGAAGCAGTTCGTTCTGCGGACGATCTGAATAACCGGGCCACCGGTGAAACAGGCCCAGACCGGAGTCATAGCCCTGGACTGCACATCGCGAAATGCCGGCTTCGCACAACCCGCGCGGGCTCCACTCCATTTCCACGGCAAGCACGGTCATTGATCACGCACCGCGCTGAGCTTCGGAGCGACGCGCGTGGTCGGGTAGCCATCATGGAATGCGAGTGCGGCCACGCGCCCACCCCGGGCGCTTACGACGTCATTACCCACGATGTCATGCACTTGGTAATCGCCGCCCTTCACGAGAACGTCGGGTTCAAGCGATTCAATCAGTTTCAACGGCGTCGGCGCATCGAACTCCACCACATAATCCACTGCTGCCAAGCCGGCCAGCACTTCGGCGCGATCGCCAAAGGAATGGACTGAATGCCCGGAACCGTTCAATGCGCGTACCGAAGCATCGGAATTGAGCCCCACGACCAGAATGTCGCCCTGCGCACGCGCTTCGTTGAGGAAGCGGATATGGCCAGGGTGCAGGGTGTCGAAGCAGCCGTTGGTGAACACGACGACTTCCCCTCGTTGCCGATGCGCCTGCAGCAGCTTGCAGAGGGTGTCCTCATCCACCAGCTTGAGGGCACGCTGGCGCGACGGATACAGTTGATCGCGAACCTCATCCGCCGAGACCACGTAAGTGCCGGAATGGGAGACCGCGATGCCTGCTGCCACATTGGCGACATGCACCGCCTCGGATACCGGAGTACCGCGGGCCAGCGCCAGTGCCAGTGCCGAGAGTACGGTATCCCCGGCTCCCGATACATCGAAGACATCACGTGCGTGCGTGGGGATGCTGCCCTGATGGCCGTCCGTGCTCACGTAGACCATGCCCTTCGCGCCGCGGGTCACGACGAGATGCCGCAAGCCCAGCTCATTCAATGCGTGATGTGCCCGCTCCAGCAGTTCATCCTCGGATGCGTAGTCGCCGAACAGTCCGATGAACTCGGAATTGTTTGGTTTGAGCAACGTTGCGCCACGATAGAACGCAGGATCGGTCCGCTTCGGATCGACCAGCGTCGGAACATTCAAAGCCGCTGCCACCGCGAGAAATTCCGGCAGGTGGTCCAGCGTACCCTTCGCATAGTCGGAAAACACGACCAGGTCATGATCGGACGCGACTCGCCTGAACTCTTCGAGTAGTAGCGCCTGAGTCCGCACCGTCGGCCGCACGTCGCGATCGACGCGCGCGATCTGTTGCGCACCCGCCATCAAGCGGGTCTTTTGCGTCGTGCCGCCCTCTGGGTCGGACACGAACATCGTCCGTACGCCGTACCCCTGCAAGCACTTCTGAAGCTCGATTGACGCGCTGTCGTGGCCGACCACCGCCAGCAATGTTGCGTCCCCTCCCATGGCACTGACGTTGGCCGCAACGTTCGCAGCACCGCCTGGCCGATTCTCTTCGCGACCGACAGCCAGAACCGGAACCGGTGCCTCAGGAGAAATGCGAGAGACGCCACCAATGACGTAGCGGTCAAGCATGATGTCGCCAACCACCAGGATTCGAGGTCTGATCGCGTTAGCGGGCTGGGGTTTATGCATGGGGGATATTCTTTCCAAAGCAGCACTTAGCATTGTTGCCGGCACGCCGTTCTTCGCGTGCACAGCAGTTCCATCTATTCGATTACGAGCATCGTCACCGGGATTCGGACGCGCGCGCGGCAGCCCGGAGCTCGTCGAGCACTTCACGGACCGACTCCGGCAACGCTCGTTGAGACAGAGGAGAGCTGACCGCAACGCTCGCCGACTGTGTCACGACCGCGCGCAATCGACGGTCCAGGGCCGGACTCATTCTCACCAACCGAAGGGCCGCACGCTTCAATGCCGGACGCTTTGCGAGTTCAGCCGCTCCGACTCTGAGTACGCCCTTGATTCGCGTCTTGACCCCTGACATCAACCTGCCTTCGCGGATTGCAGACGTCAGCCTGCGCAGCGGCACGCCGACCATGCGCACCGGCTTCGACACGCGCCAGGACGTGCTGTGCAGCACGGCATGCAATACTTCATTTGCATGCCGGGCCTGAGCTTCGGCTTGTTGCGCCCGCGCCTCCACGGCGCCAAGCTGGTTCTCCGCATGCTGGCGCAACTCCTCCGCATGCCGACACCGCTCCTCTGCAAGCTTGAGCCGGTCTTCGATAACCTGCCGTTGCCCTGCATCAAGATCTGCTTCGACGGACTGAAGCCGCTCCTGGGTCAGATGCAGTTGCCCGCTGATCACACGAGCCAGTTCGTCCAACCGCTCGACGCCCGCCTCGGCCTTTTCCATCCGCATCCGCACGGATTCGGTTTGTACATCGTAACGATCCGCCAGTTGCTCCAGCGACAAACCATACTCAGCAGCGAACACCTGTGCGAACTTCGACCTGGTTTCCGGATTGGCAGTCTTCTGAGCGACGACGGCGTAGTCGGGACTCGCACCCCGTATCACGTCCAGCAGAGACACCGCATGATCAGGATTACGCAACGCCGGCGACTCCTGCAACCGGAGCGTCTTCACCGTTTCGAATCCACCGTGCTCGACCACGAAAGACAACAACAGCGACGGAATCGGCTTCTGATGCGTCGGATCGAGATGGAAGTTGTTCGTCGCGACAGCGATATTTTCCGGATTCGGCGTCTCGAGGATCAGCAATCCGCCAGGCCGCAACACCCGCAACGCCTCCGACACGACAGTCTGCAACTGCTCGAAGGTAATGTGCTCCACAACGTGGAAAGCCGACACGACGACCTGGCTGTCGGATTCCAGCGTCTTCAGATAGGCCACCGCATCGCCCTGCGTCGCGGGCAGGCCACGCTCTTCGCAGGCTTGCAGCATGCCGGCGTCCAGGTCCACGCCGAAAGGCGTCAAACCTTGTTCGGACATCAGTTCCAGCCACTCGCCGCGACCACAGCCGAGATCGAATGTGCAGCCGCCCGGATAAATCGATGCCAGCGGCTCGACGAACGGCAGATATTGTCTGCGAATGCTTTTGATGAGGTCCCGGGGCGCGTAATAGCGCTCTTCAAAGGCCCGGTAGAAATTGTCACTCACGACACCACCCTCGCCTGCGTCGGCACCCAAGTCAGTCCGACGAATTCGCTCACGTTGCCGTTCACCATATTGAATGTGAGGGCGTGATCCCTCCACTCGAAATTGTTCTGCATGTGCGTACTGCCCGTATGCAACGCCACGGCAACCGAATAACTGCCCGGGCCGATATTCGCGGGGAACTCAAAATCGACCGTCGCATTCGCGCCCGCGGCTACATCGCCGATGTCGGACTTGAGATTGTGCGTGTTGGTACCGAAGACCGTCTGCCCCAGCCTGTCCTTGATCATGAAGCCCATGACCAGATCCTGCACGGACGCGCGACATTCGGCGGATATCCGCAACGTCACCGGCTGTCCGACCTGAGCGACATCGATCGGCCTGCCGTCTCGATTCAGCAGCGTGACCTTGTCGATCGTGACTTCGCCCGTACCTGAAATCGTCTGGACCTTGCCGCTCTCGAGCACTTCCTGACGAACGTCCTGGTCCTGGTGGTCCGCCAACATCGCGTTGTAGTAATCCATGACCGCCTCGGGCGTGCCTTCCATCTCCAGCCGCCCGGCATTCAGCAGTATTGCGCGATCGCAGATGGCCTGAATCGCGGCCTTGTCGTGCGCGACGATAAGCAACGTCGTGCCCTGCTTCCGAAACTCCCGGATGCGATCGAAACTCTTGTGCTGGAAATAGGCGTCACCGACCGAGAGCGCCTCGTCGACGATCAGGATGTCCGGACGGCGGGCCGTCGCGACACTGAACGCGAGACGCACCTGCATCCCGCTCGAATACACGCGCACCGGCTGGTCGATGTATTCGCCGATTTCGGCGAACGCCTCGATTGCCGGCATCAACGCGACAATCTCCTCGACGCTGTAACCGAGCAGTTGCCCCGCCATCATCACGTTCTGGCGCCCGGTGAAGTCAGGGTGGAAGCCCATTCCCAGTTCGAGCAATGCGGCAATCTGGCCAGTCCGCGTCACGCTGCCGACGGTCGGCTGCGTGGTGCCGACGATCATTTTCAACAGCGTGCTTTTGCCGGCACCGTTGATGCCGACAATACCCAGCGCCTCGCCGGAGCGAACCGAGAAACTGACGTCACGCTGCACCCAGTGCAGCGTGTGATGAGGCTTGCGACGCGGATCCAGCCACTCGAGAAGACGCGACCACCGCGTCGGATACTGCTTGTACGCCTTGCCAAGATTGGTAACGGTAATGGTGCCCATCAGAGTTCATCCACCATTTCACCCGCATGCTTGCGGAACAAACTGAAGCCGGCGAGACACAGCCCGATGCTCAATATGAGCGGATACAGCAGCATCGACCAGTCCGGCCATACGTGTTGCACCATCATCACCTGGAAGGCTTCGATCACGGGCGCCATCGGATTGAAGCGCAAAGCCTCTTGTGCGGACTTGGACAAAATATTGGCTGCGTACACCACCGGCGTCAGCCAGAACCAGAAATTCAGCACGATCCCGAAGAACTGCCCCACGTCGCGAAAGAACACGTTCAACACCCCGAGCGTGATGCCCAGTCCGATGGCGAACAACGTCATCAGTGTCAGCACGGGAATGACGGCGAAATAGGCCAGACCAGGGAAATTGCCCGTAATCACCAGGAACACCGTAAACAGCCCGAACACGATCGCGAAATTGACCAGCGCATTGATCACGACAATGATCGGCAGACACAGACGCGGAAAACTCAGCTTCTTGAGGAGGTTCGCGTTGTTGACGAAAGTGTTCTGGCCGTTGCTGACGATTTCAACGAACATCCCCCAAGGCAACACACCGGCACACAAGTGGATGCTGTACGCAAATGTGCTGTCGACCCCGGGCAAACGGGCGTGCATGACTCGCGAAAAGATCACCGTATAGACGACGATCATCGCAAGCGGGTTGAGCACGGTCCACGCCGCGCCGAGCAGGGAATTGCGGTATTTGGACTGGAACTCCCGCTTGACGCTACCCAGAATGAAACCGCGATAGTCCCAGAGGACTTTCAACATCCCTAGCATCACGCCCGCCCGTAAACGTCCTGAAAACGAACGATGTCGTCTTCCCCGAGATACTCGCCGCTTTGCACCTCGATCATCACGAGATCCAGCACACCCGGGTTCTCGAGCCGATGCTTGTGGCCTGCCGGAATGTAAGTCGACTCATTGGTACGCACGAAGATTTCCCGATCCCCGTTCACGACCTTGGCCATGCCGGACACGACGATCCAGTGCTCGCTGCGATGATGATGCATCTGCAGGCTCAGGCTGGCGCCCGGCTTGACCTCGATGCGCTTGATCTTGAAGCGAGGCCCTTCTTCCAGCACGGTGTAAGTCCCCCACGGGCGACTCACGGTGCGATGCAACTTGTATGCTTCGTGATTCTGCTTCTTGAGGCGAGCCACGACCTGCTTCACGTCCTGCGCGCAATCGGGATGCGCGACCAGCAGCGCATCCGGCGTATCGATGATCATCAGGTCAGCCACACCCACGGCCGCGACCACACGGTCCTGGCTCTGCACATAGGTATTCCGGCTGTCGATGAAGATCGCGTCGCCGATCGCGCGGTTTCTGTCCGCGTCAGGCGAAACCAGGTCGCGGACCGCACCCCACGAGCCGATATCGCTCCATCCGAAACTGGACGGCACGACCGTCACGTTCGTCGAACGCTCCATTACCGCGTAGTCGATCGAGATATCGGGCATTTTCGCGAAAGACTCCGAAGGAATCTCGAGCATCTGCGCCGACGCGTTGCTCTCCTTCAGCGACGACCAGCATGCCTCGGCTGCCTTGGCAACGTCCGGGGCATGGCGGGCCATTTCGTCCAGAATGACGCCTGCCTTGAAGCAGAACATCCCGGAATTCCACAGATAGTTGCCCGCAGCAAGATATTCGGCCGCCTTGTCGGCATCCGGCTTTTCGACGAAGCGCAGGGCGGCCCGACCCGCGCCGATCGCCTCCCCTGCCTCGATGTAACCGAAGCCGGTGTCCGGACGCGTCGGCACGATGCCGAACGTCACCAGCTTGTCCTGGTTCGCCAGTTCGACGGCATTCGCAACCGCAGCGGAAAAACCCTGTTGATCCTGAACCAGATGATCGGCCGCGAGAATCAGCATCAGCGCATCGCGCCCGTATTTTTCCGCGACGTGATGGGCAGCCATTGCAACTGCGGGTGCCGTGTTGCGACCCGCGGGTTCGAGCATGAATGCACCGGACACGGATTCGCCGAGCTTCACGCCCGAGAACTCGTCCTTGCTCATGAAGTAGTAGTCGCGATTGGTGACCGTGAGAATTTCCCGGCGCTGCGCCCCCGCCTCATTGCCGACCACGGCTGCCGCCCGGCGATAGGTTTTCGAGAGCAGGCTCTCGCCGTCCGCAAGCTTCATGAACGGTTTGGGGTGTCCTTCACGGGAGACCGGCCAAAGTCGTGTGCCTGCGCCACCAGACAGGATGACGGGGATCAATATCACTTTCACTCCAGATTTGGTTTTTCAACCGCGAAAGGAAGGCTTTCACTGCCTTTCGCCGTCTGATTCAACGGTCCGTCAGCAAAAAATATCAGCCGTTTAGGCCAACTTAGTTGGGACAGAATTATAGCCGACGCACCCTACTCGCCCAGGCAGAGCCGCAGCGCGTCGTCCCATGCCGGCATCCTCACGCCGAACGTCTGCGCCAGCTTTTCCAGCGCCATTCGCGAGTTCGCGGGCCGCTTCGCCGGAACCGGATACTCGCTCGCGGAAATCGGCAATACCTTCGGCGCGAGTTCGCCCATCGCCGTGCCCAAAATGGCTTGCGCGAAGCCGTGCCACGACGTCTCGCCGGACGAAGTCAGGTGATAGATGCCGGAACGCGCCGCCCACCACGCGGCGACATCCTCCGCGACGGTTTGCTGCGCGACGATGTGCGAGGTAGCCACGGCTATCGTCCGCGCCCACGTCGGCGCCCCGACCTGATCCGCGACGACCCGCAATTCCGGCCGCTCGCGGCCGAGTTTCAGCATCGTCAGCAGGAAGTTCTTGCCGCGCCGCCCATACACCCAACTCGTACGGAGAATCAAATGCGCACAATCCGTTGCCGCGATCGCCTGCTCGCCTTCAAGCTTCGTCGCGCCGTAAGCGTTTACGGGATTCGTCACGTCGGTTTCCGTATACGCGCCCGGCTTCGTGCCATCGAACACGTAGTCGGTCGAATAATGAATCAACGCGCCACCGGTACGCACCATCTCCTCGGCGAAGACGCGCGGCACGTCTGCATTCAATCGCCGCGCGGCGTCAACGTCGGTCTCGGCCTTGTCCACCGCCGTATAGGCGGCCGGGTTCACGATCAGCGATGGTTTCACCTCTCGGACAAACGCACGCACACGATCCAGATCGGTCAGGTCCAGCATTGATCTGTCGCACGGAACCACACGCCCGAGCCCCTGCAGCGCCCGCAGCAATTCAAATCCGATCTGGCCGTTCACGCCGGTCACGAGGATCGTCGATTCAGGATGCACGCCGCCCTCACGCATAGACTTCGGCCTCGCTCAGACGCTTGCCGGCCGCATCCTTCGGTGCCAGTATCGGTGCCGCATCGATCGGCCACTCGATCCCGATTTCCGGGTCGTCCCAAACGATGCATCGCTCATGCTCGGGGAACCAGTAGTCGGTCGTCTTGTACAGAAACTGCGCGGCATCGGACAGGACGACGAAACCATGCGCAAAGCCGGGAGGAATCCACAGCTGCCGGTGGTTTTCGGCCGACAGCACGAGGCCGACCCATTTGCCGAAATTCGGCGAGTGCTTGCGGATGTCGACCGCAACATCGAACACCTCGCCTTCCACCACGCGCACAAGCTTGCCCTGTGCATGCCGGACCTGATAGTGCAGTCCGCGCAGCACGCCCTTCGACGAACGCGAGTGATTGTCCTGCACGAACACAATGCCCGGCTCCACCTGCTCGGCAAACTCGCGCGCATTGAAACTCTCGTAGAAATAACCGCGCGCGTCGCCGAATACCTTCGGTTCGATGACCTTGACTTCGGGTAGCGCCGTTGCCGTTACTTGGATAGCCATGCGACCTGATTCGTGAGAAGGTTCCGGAGGTACTGCCCGTAGGCGTTCTTCGACAGCGGCTGTGCCAGCTTCAGCACCTGCTCCGCGTCGATCCAGTGCCTGCGGTACGCAATCTCTTCTGGGCACGCCACGACCAGGCCCTGCCGCTTCTGGAGCGTCGCGATGAAGCTCGCCGCTTCGATCAGCGAATCGTGGGTACCCGTATCGAGCCATGCATAGCCGCGCCCCATGATCTCGACGTTCAGCGCACCATCCGCGAGATATCGCGAATTGATGTCGGTGATTTCCAGTTCGCCTCGCGCCGACGGCTTGATGTCGGCTGCGATGTCGCACACGCGGTTGTCGTAGAAATACAGCCCCGTGACCGCATAGTTCGAACGCGGCTTCACAGGCTTCTCCTCGATCGACAATGCACGGAACGACGCATCGAATTCGACGACGCCATAACGCTCGGGATCGTGCACGTGATAGGCAAACACCGTAGCCCCTGCCTCTGCCGCATATGCGCGCTCGAGTTGCTTCGCGAGATCGTGCCCGTAAAAGATGTTATCGCCGAGGATGAGCGCCGACGGATCGTTGCCGACGAAATCCCGACCGATGATGAACGCCTGCGCAAGACCGTCCGGCGACGGCTGTACCGCATACTCGATGTTCATGCCCCACTGACTGCCGTTGCCGAGCATCGACTCGAAGCGCGGGGTGTCCTGCGGCGTCGAAATGATCAGGACGTCGCGAATCCCCGCGACCATCAGCGTCGAGAGCGGGTAATAGATCATCGGCTTGTCATACACCGGCAGGAGCTGCTTCGATACGACGTGCGTGATCGGATACAGACGCGTGCCGGAACCGCCGGCGAGAATGATGCCCTTACGTGCCATCGATCGACTCCTCAAGCGCGTTCTGCGTAGTTGGTTTCAACCCACTTGAGGTATTCGCCCGAGGCCACCTCATCGACCCACACCTGGTTGTCGAGATACCAGCGCACCGTCTTCGCGAGACCGGTTTCGAACGTCTCGGCGGGCTTCCAGCCGAGTTCGCGCTCGAGCTTGCGCGCATCGATCGCATAACGGCGATCGTGGCCGGGACGGTCCGTCACATAGGTGATCTGATCGCGATACGAACCGGTCGCCTTCGGGCGCGCCTGGTCGAGCAAATCGCACAATGTATGCACGACCTCGAGGTTCTTCTTCTCGTTCCACCCGCCGACGTTGTACGTCTCGCCGGGCACGCCGCGCGCGAGCACTTCACGAATCGCGCTGCAGTGGTCGCCGACGTACAACCAGTCGCGCACGTTCTGGCCGTCGCCGTACACGGGCAACGGCTTGCCGGCGAGCGCGTTGGCGATCATCAGCGGAATGAGTTTCTCGGGGAACTGGTACGGGCCGTAGTTGTTCGAGCAGTTTGTGGTGAGCGTGGGCAGGCCATACGTATGATGATAGGCGCGCACGAGATGATCGGAGCCGGCCTTCGTTGCCGAATACGGGCTGTTCGGTGCATACGGCGTGGTTTCCGAGAACTGCGGATCGGTCGCCGACAACGAGCCGAACACTTCATCCGTCGACACGTGCAGAAAACGAAAGGCCGATTTCTCTGCTTCGCCCAAGCCGCTCCAGTATGTCCGGGCGGCTTCAAGCAGCGTGAACGTGCCGACCACATTTGTCTGAACAAAATCCGCCGGCCCGTGAATCGAGCGATCGACGTGGCTTTCCGCAGCGAAATGCACGACTGCGCGAGGCTTGTGTTGCGCGAACAGCGCATCCAGCGCAGCGCGATCGCAAATGTCGGCGCGTACGAACACGTGTTTCGGGTTCCCGTCCAGCGACTGCAGCGTGCGACGGTTGCCGGCGTAGGTCAACTTGTCGACGTTAAGCACGGCCTCGTCGGATTGACGCAGCCAGTCGAGTACAAAATTGGCACCGATAAAACCCGCGCCACCCGTCACCAGGATCATGAGGCTCCCTCTAGTCATACGCGGCAGGCCTCAAGCACGAGCCGCCATCATTTCGAACAGCGACGGCATCAACATACGCGTCGCTCAAGGCGGGAATTCTAACTTCTCACCGTGACCGTCAAAGTCATGAAATGCTAATTTTGTCGAGGAAGCGGCAATTATAGGAAGCAAGCCTCCGCAAAAGCCATGCTGCTAACAACTTGAAACAGTGATCCGCACTCGGCAGCACGAATGAAATGATGTTTTAAATCAATACGTTAAACTGGCACAATGTTGTGCATATGCGCGCTTCCGCCGTCGTGCCTTTTTCCATTCGGTATCAAAACCTGTAACAACTGCCTCTCATGCCGCCTACCCCCATCGCCATCGGCGACATCCAAGGCTGTCATTCAGCTTTCCAGTCGCTCTTCGAAAAGCTTTCACCCCCCGCCGACACCCCGCTCTGGATCGCCGGCGACATCGTCAACCGCGGGCCCGACTCCCTCGCCGCGCTGCGCGCGCTGGTCGACCTCGGCCCGCGCGCGACCGTCGTGCTCGGCAACCACGACCTCCATCTGCTCGCGGTGTCAGCCGGCATCCGCACCGAACGCCCGGGCGACACGATTGGCGAAATCCTCGACGCGCCCGACGCCGACGCACTGCTCGACTGGGTGCGCCACCGCCCGTTCGCCCATTTCGAAAACGACATGCTGCTCGTCCACGCAGGCGTGTTGCCGCAATGGGACGCCACGCTCGCACTGGAACTCGCGGACGAGCTGCAACGCGCGCTGCGCGCGCCCGACTGGCGCGACACCCTGCAAGGCCTGTACGGCAACGAGCCGAACCAATGGAGTCCGAACCTTAAAAAACGCGACCGGATGCGCGTCGCATTCAACGCGTTCACGCGCCTGCGGTTCTGCACGCCCGACGGCGCGATGGAGTTCAAGGCGAACGGCGGCCCGGACACCGCCCCGCCCGGCTACCTGCCGTGGTTCGACGTACCGGCGCGCCGCACCGAAAACGTGACGGTCGTGTTCGGCCACTGGGCCGCGCTCGGCCTGATGCTGCGCGACAACGTCGTCGCGCTCGATTCGGGGTGCGTATGGGGAAATCAATTGTCGGCCGTACGACTGACGGCCGACCCGGCGCAGCGCACGGTCACGCAAGTTCAGTGCGAAGCGTGCCGCACGCCGGGCGGCGAGTAGCCCGCACGCGAGACGCGCGGGCGGAATGAAGCATCAACCCTCGCGCCCCGGCACCGGCTCCTCGGCCGCCGCATCGCCTGCCGCACCGCCGCCGACTTCGATTGCCGGATATGCGTGCCGCTCGAGCTCCGCCAGCGACTCGGGCGATGGCTTGCCGACCTTCGCCTGCATCGCTTCGAGCGCAGCCGCGATCGCGTCGCGCGCCGCCGCCGAAGTCGTGCGGCGGTCACCGCCCGGTGCGATCGGCTCGCACACGTACAGGTGCGCAACCAGCGGGCCGCCGCGCAGCACCATGTCGAGCGACATCCCGAGCGACAGCTCGCCCGTATACGCCGGCGCGACCGACTGCCGCCGCTGCGCGTCCTCGTACATCAGGCAGATCGGCTGCACCGAGCAGCCGGCCGATACCGACGCCTGGAACAGGTTCGCATGGAACGGCAGCAGCGACTGCCCGTCCGACGTCGTGCCTTCCGGAAACACGCACATCAGCCCGCCGTTGCGCAGGCGCTCGGCCATCTCGTGCATGATCCGCATCGCCTCGGTACGCTTCTCGCGCTGCAGGAACACGGTGTCGAGCTTCTCGGCGAGCCAGCCGACGACCGGCCACTGCCGCACCTCGGCCTTCGACACGAACGGCGTCGGCCGCCATGCGTTGATCGCGTAGATGTCGAGCCACGACACGTGATTGCCGACCACGAGCGCGCTCGCGTCGAGCCGCGCGCCGTCGTTGTGGACGACGAGGCGCATCCCGCAGATCCGCAGCATCTTGAGCGACCAGCGGCGCGTCATCTCGGCGCGACGCGCGGGCGTGACATGCGAAAAGCGCAGCGCGACGATCGCCATGCCGCGCAACAGGTGAAAGACGAGACGCAGCTTGCGAAGAGCGGTCATGGCGAGGATCCGGCGTGGTTCAGTGGCGCTCGAACGCGACCTGCCCCGCCACGAGCGTCGTGCGCACGCAGGCCGGCAGTTCGTAGCCGAGGAACGGCGAGTTGTGACCCTGGCTCTTCAGCGCGCGGGGCTCGACGCGCCAGTGCGCGCGCGGGTCGAACACGCACAGGTCGGCCGCACTGCCTTCGGCCAGACGGCCCGCCGGCAACTGCAGCACGTCGGCCGGCGCCGCCGTGATGCGACGCAGCGCCTGCGCGAGCGGCGTGTTCGTTTCATCGGCCCACTTCACCGTGAGCGACAGCAGCAGTTCGAGCCCCGTCGCGCCCGGCGTCGCTTCGGCGAACGGCAGCAGCTTCTCGTCGTCGTCGACCGGCGTGTGATCGGAGCAGATCGCGTCGATCGTACCGTCGGCGAGCGCCGCGCGGATCGCTTCGCGATCGCGCTCGCCGCGCAGCGGCGGGTCGAGCCTGAATTGCGAATCGAAGTAGCCGATGTCGACGTCGATCAGGTGCAGGTGGTTCACGCCGACGTCGCACGTCACGGGCAGCCCCTCGGCCTTCGCCGCACGCACGAGCGCGAGGCCGGCCGCCGACGACAGGCGCGCGAGGTGCACGCGCGCGCCCGTCACGCGCATCAGTTCGAAGATCGTGTGCAGCGCGATCGTCTCGGCCGCGACCGGCACGCCGGACAGCCCGAGCCGCGACGCGAGCGCGCCGCTCGCGGCGACACCGCCACGGCCGATGAACGCGTCGAGCGGACGCAGCCACGTCGTGTAGCCGTAGGTGCTCGCGTACTGCAGCGCACGCAGCAGCACCTGCGTGTCGCGCACCGGCACGTTCGCGTGCGTGAAGCCGACGCAGCCCGACTCGGTCAGCGCGACCATCTCGGTGATCACTTCGCCCTTGAGGCCGACGGTGAGCGCGCCGAGCGGATGGACGTTCGCCTGGTGGAGGTTGCGGGCGCGGAACTTGAGCATCTCGACGAGGCCCGGCTCGTCGAGCACGGGGTCGGTGTCCGGCGGGCATACGAGGGTCGTGACGCCGCCGGCGACGGCCGCGGCCATCTCGGACGCGAGCGTCGCCTTGTGCTCGTAGCCCGGCTCGCGCAGCCGCGCGCAGAGGTCGACGAGACCGGGGGCGACGATCAGGCCCGCCGCGTCGATCGTCTTCTCCGCGTTGAAACCGGCCGGCGCCGTGCCGAGCGCGGCGATCTTGCCGTCCGCGACGAATACGTCGGCCTGCCGTTCGGTGCCGGCGACCGGGTCGATCAGCGTGCCGCCTTGGATATGAATCTTCATGCGCTGTCTGTGAATGCGTTGATTGCGTGAATAAGGATGCGCGAAGGCGGGCTCAGTCGCTGTTGCCGGCGACGATGCCCATCACCGCCATCCGCACGGCGATGCCGAACGTGACCTGGTTGAGGATCACCGACTGCGGACCGTCGGCGACCTGCGAGTCGATCTCGACGCCGCGGTTCATCGGGCCCGGGTGCATCACGATCGCGTCGGGCGCGGCGAGCGCGAGGCGCTCGGGCGTCAGGCCCCAGGTCTTGAAGTACTCCTGCGCGGACGGCAGCAGCGCGCCGCTCATCCGCTCGTTCTGCAGGCGCAGCATGATGATCACGTCGACGCCCTTCAGTCCTTCGTCGAGGTTGTGGAACACCTTCACGCCCATCTGCTCGAGGCCGCCCGGCAGCAGCGTGCGCGGGCCGATCGCGCGCACTTCCGGCACGCCGAGCGTGGTGAGCGCGTGGATGTCCGAGCGCGCGACGCGCGAATGCAGGATATCGCCGACGATCGCCACGCGCAGCTTCGTGAAGTCGCGCTTGTAGTGACGGATCGTGTACATGTCGAGCAGGCCCTGCGTCGGGTGCGCATGACGGCCGTCGCCGGCGTTGATCACGTGCACGTGCGGCGCGCAGTGCTCGGCGATCAGGTACGGCGCGCCGCTCGACGCGTGGCGCACGACGAACAGGTCGGCATGCATCGCCGACAGGTTGTTGATCGTGTCGAGCAGCGACTCGCCCTTGCTCGTCGACGACGCGTTGATGTTCAGGTTCAGCACGTCGGCCGACAGGCGCGTCGCGGCGATCTCGAAGGTCGTGCGCGTGCGCGTCGAGTTCTCGAAGAACAGGTTGAACACCGACTTGCCGCGCAGGAGCGGCACCTTCTTCACCTCGCGGTCCGTCACGCTGACGAACTGCTCGGCCGTATCGAGAATGTGATTGACGATCGAGCGCGGCAGCCCCTCGATCGACAGCAGGTGTTTCAGCTCGCCGTTTTTCGTGAGCTGCGGGTTGCCCTTCAGGAAACCGTAGCGGAACCGCTCGGGGCTCGCGGCCGCAGCGGGATTGCCGGTGCGGCCAGTGGTGTCGGTGGTCATGGTGTGCGTGATTCCAACTATGCAAACGGGCCGCGGCACGAACCGGCGGCCCGGGATACGGTTTCGCGGTTCGGTCAGACGCCGTGCGCCTCGATGCGCAGCGTCAGCTGCGCGGCCTCGTCGCGCGCGAGCACGAGCGTCGCATCGGCCGGCACGTCGAGCGTGCCGCCCGCGAAGCGCGCGGCGACCGGCAGCTCGCGGCCGCCGCGATCGGCGAGCACCGCGAGCTCGACCACGGCCGGACGGCCGTAGTCGAACAGTTCGTTGAGCGCGGCGCGCACGGTGCGGCCGGTGTACAGCACGTCGTCGACGAGCACGATGCGCGCGCCGTCGACCTCGAACGGCAGCGACGTCGGGCTCGCCTGGCTGTGCAGCCCCTTCTTCGCGTAGTCGTCGCGATGCAGCGCGACGTTCACGACGCCGAACCCCGGCGCGCCGAGATCGCGCGCGAGGCGCTCGGCGAGCCACGCGCCGCCGCTGTGAATGCCGGCGAGCCGCGGGCCACCCGGCTCGGCGAAGGCCGTGCCGTATGCGTCGCGGATCTGGTCGAGCAGGACGCGGTAGAGCGCGTCGGCGTCAATGGTGCTCATGGTCGGACAATTGATCGAGATACTGTTGAAGGATCACGCGCGCGGCCTCGGCGTCGAGCATCTCGGCACGTGCGCGCCCGCGCACGTTGCGCTCGCGCAGCCCGGCCTCGGCCTCGACCGACGAATAGCGTTCGTCGACCCACGTGACGGGCAGCCCGAAGCGGCCGTTCAGCTGGTTGCCGAAGCGCTTCGCCTGCTGCGTCATCTCGTGCGGCGTGCCGTCCGGATGCATCGGCAGGCCGACGACGAGCGCGTCCGGCCGCCATTCGGCCAGCAGTTCGCCGACCGCCTTGAAGCGGTGCTCGCGGTTCAGGTTGGGGATCACGACGAGGGCGCGGGCCGAGCGCGTCAGCGCATTGCCGATCGCGACGCCGATCCGCTTCTCGCCATAGTCGAACGCCAGGAGCGTCGCATCGCGCGCGCTCGCGCCACTCATGCGTGCCCTGCTTCGCCGGACAGCATCGACGAGCTGACGCCGAGCAGGCCAAGCGCGGCTTCGAAGCGCTCCTCGGCCGGCGTGTCGAACACGATGCGGGGATCGGCGGCCACGGTCAGCCAACCGTTGCGGGAAATTTCTTCCTCGAGCTGACCGGCGCCCCAGCCTGCATGGCCGAGCGTCAGCAGGAAGCGTTTCGGGCCGGTGCCCGTCGCGACCGCCTCGAGCACATCCTTCGACGTCGTCATCTCGAGCCCGCCCTCGACCGACATGGACGAGTTGTAGTTCGCGCCCTCGACCGGCTCGTGCAGCACGAAGCCGCGCTCGGTCTGGACCGGGCCGCCGAAGTACACGGGGATGTGCAGCAGCGGCTCGATGTCGAGCTTCAGGTCGATGCGGTTGAACAGCGATTCGAGGTCGATGTCGGTGGGACGATTGATGACGAGGCCGAGCGCGCCGCGCTCGCTGTGATCGCAAAGATAGACCACCGTTCCCGAAAACGTCGGATCCGCCATGTTCGGCATGGCGATCAGGAACTGGTTGGTGAGATTGATGCGATCGGAAGGCTTTGACATGGTTTGAATTTTAGCAAAGACGCCGCGACCTGACCGGGCCGCGATCAACAAGCAACGCCGCGCGACGCTGGCAACGACGCGCGCGGATCACACGGCACTCTAACACGCGCGCGGGTGCTGTCGGCAGCGTGTTGCCGGCCCGTGCGACAAGGGCTGCCGCCACGGTCGCGCCCCGTTGCGCATCAGGTCCGGCCGAGCGCCGCGCCGAGCGCCCCGGAGGCGGCGGTCAGGTCCGGCGGCGCCACCCCCGCGGCGATCTTCAGCAGCGCGGCGCGCAGCATGTCGGACGCGCGGGCGTGCGCGTCGAGCCCGCCTTCGGCGAGCGGCATGCCGTGCGCGGCACGGCGCCATGCCAGCCCGAGCGTGTCGGCCAGCAGCGCCGCATGACCGAGCCCGAGCGCGCATGCGGCCGTACCGACCCGATAGGCGGCCGCGGATGCGCGCCATGCGGCCCCCGCATCGGCGGCGGCTGGATCGACGGCCAGATCGGCCATCGATGCGTCGGCCGTCTGCAGGAAATCCTCATACGCATGGGCGTTGACGGTCACGACACCGAGCATGCGGGTGGGCGCCGCCGCGACCGCATCACGCTCGGCGCGCGCGGCGTCGGCCTCCCAGAGGGCCTCGGACGCTGGCGTGCCGGCGACGTGCCAGTCCACGGTCAGCCCATAGTCGTGCAGCACGTCGACGAGCGCGACGTCTTCCGCGGCTGCGCCGAACAGCGCAAAATCGCGCCACAGCAGCGCAACCGTTTCGCGCACGAGCGCCGGCGGCGCACTGCGCCTGCCCTGCGCGTGCTCGCCGAGCAGCAGGTTGGTGCGTGCGAGGAAACGCTTCAGTTCGGGCGCGGCGCTGGCGCGCAGCGCGCGCAGGCACGCGGCGGCGAGCCGCCAGAAATCGTACGGCGCGCCGTCGGCCAGCGCGGTCAGGATCGTGTCGAGTTCGTCGAGCGCCGCGTCCGGCGTGCCGTGCGGCGCGCGCAGCACGCCGAGCAGCGCCTGCTCGTATCGGGCCCGCGCCCGGCTCGCGAATGCGTCGGGCAGCGCGCGCAGCGTCGCCGGCGGTGTCGCGCGCCCGACGAGCGCCAGCACGTCGAGCGGCACGCTCGCGTGCAGGTCGGCCGCGCTTTGCGCACGCAGCGCCCGAAAATGTTCGAACAGGATGGGCGAGCAGGCCAGCTCGCGCAGATTGTGGCGCTCGACCGCCGCGCGGAAATCGCTCAGCGCGAGACGCCAGGCGGCGGAAGCCGGTTCGGCGGCGACCAGTGGCACCGCCGCGGCCAGTTGGCCGGCGAAACGGGCGGCCGGCAGCCAGCCGGCCTCCGCCAGCACGGCCGCGGCGGCCGACAGCGGCGCGGCCGCGTCGTCCCGCTGCTCGAATGCGTCGGCGGCCGCCGCGAGCCACGCGTCGGCCGCGCGCACGGCCCCGCCACGCGGGTTGGGCAGTGCGTCAGGGTGGGAAACGTTCGCCGGATCGGACGTCATGGACACGCGCGCCTGTCATCGTCAAGTCGCTCGCGCCGGCCGCGGCGCGCGAGCGCCGGGCAACCGCGAGGCCGAAGCGGTGTGTCCGTGGGCCAAGGTCCGGTCAGATCTGGACCATCTCGAAGTCTTCCTTGCGAGCGCCGCATTCGGGGCACGTCCAGTTGATCGGGACGTCTTCCCAGCGCGTGCCCGGGGCGATGCCCTCTTCGGGCAGCCCGGCTTCTTCGTCATAAATCCAGCCACAAATCAGGCACATCCAGCTCTTGTATTCCATCTTAAGCCGCGTCGGGGAAAAGTCGGTAAATTCGGGAGCCATGATGGTACCGTGTCGGGGCCGGACTGCCTAGCAATCGCACTGGAGTCCGACGACTACGTTGCGCTGCGCTAAAAATTCCGTCGTGCGGGCCGGATTCCGCCGCATAATGGCTGAAAAGTGCGGCCTGCCGGGCAACACGGGGTCCAAACGCCCGATTCGCCTTGCCGTCCGCAGATCTGTCGCTTCCCCGTTTTTTTCTTGCCCCATTTTTACATGTCCAGCAACGCCCCTCCGATCGTCCTCACCTTCGGCCTGTCCGATCCCACCGGCGGCTCCGGCCTCCAAGCCGATCTGATGACCCTGGCGAGCATGGGCTGTCACGGTGTGTCCGTCCTGACGGGCTACACCGTGCGCGACTCCGCCGCCTGCGACGAAGTGACCGGTCTCGATCCCGATGTCGTCGCCGCCCAGGCGCGCATGCTCCTCGAGGACATGCCGGTCGCCGCGTTCAAGATCGGCGCCGCGACGCGCGCCGAAGTCGTGAGCGCGATCGCGGAAGTGGTCGCCGACTACGACGGCGTGCCGCTCGTGCTCGCACCGGACTTCACGCTCGACGACGAGCACGTGCTCGCCGCCGACGACCTGCGCGAATCGATCGCCGACCTGCTCGCGCCGCAGACGACGCTGCTGGTCGCCGACCACGCGACGCTGATCGCGCTCGCGCAGCCGGACGGCGATGCCGAGGCGCCGAATCTCGACGCGGCCGTGTCGCACCTGCTGTCGCAGGGCTGCGAATACATCCTGTCGTCGGAAACGGGCTCGCACCGGCTCGTCAACACGCTGTACGGCGAGGAAGGCCAGCTTCGCGAAGATATGTGGGATCGCTCGCCGCACCGGCTGATGGGCATCACCGACACGCTCGGCGCGGCGATCGCGGCACTGCTCGCGAACGGCCAGGAGCCGCCCGAAGCGGTGCGCGAGGCGCAGGAATACCTGTACCAGGCCGTCCGCGACGCGTTCCGGCCCGGCATGGGCGCGTACCTGCCCGACCGGTTCTTCTGGGCGCGCAGCAACGACGAGGAAGGCGGGCGTCCGGTGACGGAAAGCAGCAAAAGCTCGCCGCGAATCGCCCGGCATTGACGCCCGCGCGGCGGCCCTGCGCCGCCGTTGCGCGGCCTGCGCTCGCTTCGGGGCGGCATGTCCGTCCCGTGTCCGTCCGTTTTCGCGCGCATAAAAAAAGACCCGCATCGCTGCGGGTCTTTTTCTTTGGCTGGAACGCGCATCGCTGCGCGCTCCGGACACCATCGACCGAAGTCGATTACATGTCCATGCCCATGCCGCCCATGCCGCCCGGCATGCCGCCCGGCATCGGTGCGTCTTCCTTCGGCAGTTCTGCGACAGCTGCGTCCGTCGTCAGCAGCAGGCCTGCAACCGAAGCTGCGTTCTGCAGTGCGGTGCGCGTGACCTTGGTCGGGTCGACGACGCCGGCTTCAACCATGTCGACGTACTCGCCCGTTGCTGCGTTGTAGCCGTAGTTGCCCGTGCCTGCAGCAACTGCCGCCACCACGACGCTGGCTTCTTCGCCACCGTTCGTGACGATCTGGCGCAGCGGCTCTTCCATTGCGCGCAGCACGATCTTGATGCCGGCGTTCTGGTCGGCGTTCGCGCCGGTCAGGCCTGCGATCGCGGTGCGAGCGCGGATCAGCGCAACGCCGCCGCCTGCCACGATGCCTTCTTCCACAGCTGCGCGCGTTGCGTGCAGTGCGTCTTCGACACGTGCCTTCTTTTCCTTCATTTCGACTTCGGTCGCAGCACCGACCTTGATCACTGCCACGCCGCCGGCCAGCTTGGCCACGCGCTCTTGCAGCTTTTCGCGGTCGTAGTCCGACGTCGCTTCTTCGATTTGCGTGCGAACTTGCTTGACGCGCGCTTCGATGTTTACGGCTTCGCCTGCGCCGTCGATGATCGTCGTGTTTTCCTTGCCCACTTCGATGCGCTTCGCCTGGCCCAGTTCTGCCAGCGTTGCCTTCTCGAGCGTCAGGCCGGTTTCTTCCGCGACGACTTGACCGCCGGTCAGGATCGCGATGTCTTCCAGCATGGCCTTGCGGCGATCGCCGAAGCCCGGCGCCTTGACCGCAACGGTCTTCAGGATGCCGCGGATGTTGTTGACGACCAGCGTTGCGAGCGCTTCGCCTTCGACGTCTTCAGCGATGATCAGCAGCGGACGGCCAGCCTTTGCGACTTGCTCGAGCACCGGCAGCAGATCACGGATGTTCGACACCTTCTTGTCGTGCAGCAGCACGAACGGGTTGTCGAGGACGGCGACTTGCTTGTCCGGGTTGTTGATGAAGTACGGCGACAGGTAGCCGCGGTCGAACTGCATGCCTTCGACGACGTCGAGTTCGTCGGCGAGCGACTTGCCGTCTTCGACGGTGATCACGCCTTCCTTGCCGACCTTGTCCATCGCTTCAGCGATGCGATCGCCGATCGACGTGTCGCTGTTCGCCGAGATCGAGCCGACCTGTGCGATTTCCTTGTTCGTCGTGCACGGCTTGCTGATCTTCTTCAGCTCGTCGACAGCCGCTGCGACTGCCTTGTCGATGCCGCGCTTCAGGTCCATCGGGTTCATGCCCGATGCGACGTACTTCATGCCTTCGCGAACGATCGATTGCGCGAGGACGGTTGCCGTCGTCGTGCCGTCGCCTGCGTTGTCGCTGGTCTTGGAAGCCACTTCCTTGACCATTTGCGCGCCCATGTTCTGGAGCTTGTCCTTCAGCTCGATTTCCTTCGCGACCGACACACCGTCCTTGGTGACCGTCGGGCCGCCGAAGCTGCGCTCGAGCACGACGTTGCGGCCCTTCGGACCCAGCGTGACCTTGACTGCGTTGGCGAGAATGTTCACGCCTTCGACCATCTTCGAACGGGCGGAATCGCCGAATACGACGTCTTTAGCTGCCATCTTCTAACTCCTTGAATTCTTGAGAATATGTGCCGTCAGTGGACGCTTACTTGGCGTTGACCACGGCCATGATGTCTTCTTCACGCATGACCAGCAGCTCCTGGCCGTCGACCTTGACGGTCTGGCCAGCGTACTTGCCGAACAGCACGCGATCGCCGACCTTCACGTCGAGCGCGATCGGCGCGCCCTTGTCGTCGCGCTTGCCCGGGCCGATGGCCAGGACTTCGCCTTGATCCGGCTTCTCAGCTGCTGCGTCGGGGATCACGATGCCCGAGGCGGTCTTGGTTTCCTGATCCAGGCGCTTGACGATCACGCGATCGTGCAAAGGACGAAGGTTCATATTCACTCCTCTCTTGACTGAGATTGAAGAACGCTTAGGGAATCTGCCCGGCGGGTCGCCCGGCAGAGAATTGTTAGCACTCTCGTGCAGCGAGTGCTAATTATATGGACGGGTTTTGACAAATTCAAGAAGGGGAGCCGGAGGTTTTTTCGTGCGGGGCGGAACGATGGAAAAACGGGGATTGATTGAAAAATTTCATTAAAAACAACCACATAAACATCGATCCCGCACACCGGGAGCGGACGAGATACGGGATATCCCGACCCATGCCCCAATTGGACACGAGGCGAGCACCGAGTTCCCGCGGTCGTCCGGCATCGCTTGAACAAGGTTGCGCGGACGTGCCAAGGGCACAAACCGCGGCCACGGGATCGTCACATGTCCGGACAGCCCGCGACCGGCTGAAACGTCCGGCCGTCGGTCTCGACCGTCGCGCCGAGCAGCCGCGCGAGGCCTTTCGCGCCTTCGCGCATCACGACGTCGTGATTCCACGCGAACAGCGGGCGCGCGATCGGCTCCAGCCAGTTCATCCAGCGCTCGCGCGTGCGGATGTGCCAGTCGTAGCGCACGACGGTGCGCGCGCCGTCGCCGGCGAACGACCAGCGGCCGTCGCCTTCGATCGCGCCGCTTGCGCGGCCTTCGAGCACATGCGGCCGTTCGACGCGCAGCACGCGCATGTCGAAGGTCAGCCGGTACGGCAACGCGCCTTTCCACGTGTATCGCTGCAGCGCGCCGACGCCGCCCGCGTCGCCGTGCTCGATCTCGACGGTCCGCACGGCGCTCTTCCACCAGTCCGGCCAGCGATCGACCTGGTAGATCGCGTCCCAGACAGCCGCGAGCGGCGCGTCCACGCGCCACGTCGTCGAAAACCGGTATTCCGCCATGCTGCCTCCGGCGCGAATCAGAATCGGGGTCAAAAACGCGATCAGGGCGAGAAAAAGCGGGCGGGAAACGCGACGTCGATCTCGACGTCGTCGAGCGTCACCGTTTCGAGCGGCGCGCCGTCGTCGTCCGCGAAACTGACGACCTTCAGCGGAAAGCCGTCCTCGGTGTCCAGCCACAGACGATAGCGATGCACGCCGTCGACCACGTGCGCGGGCGCGCCCGTCACCGATACGCGCAGCGTGGCGCGGCCGCCGAGGGTTTCCTTGCCTTCCGTCACGGTCGCGCCGCCCTGCTGCAGCGCATGCACGTTGTGCAGCAGCACGCCGACGTCCGAACGGTCGACGCGATGGCCGCTGCGGTCGCGCAGCAGCGGATTGGACGGCGACAGCGTCAGCGCGGGCAGCGCATGCTCGCCGAACGGACGCAGCCGCACCTTGCCGTTGCCCGGGTCGTACGCGAGCACCGCGCCGTGATGCGGCGACACGAAGTCCATCCGGACGAAACCGGGTTTCAGGTAGGCATAGTGGAATTCGGCATGCTCGCCGCTTCGCGCCGACGAGCGGATCGTCGCGCGGTACGAATGGACCTGGTCGAAATGTGTCTGCGCGATGGTCACGGGATCGGCTGTCATGCTCGCTCCTATCAGGCTCGCGGCCAGCAACGCGGCGATCACGGCGCCGCCTCGACGTCGAGCACGCCTTCCATTCCGCGCTCGCGATGGCTGCGCAGGAACAGCAGCCGATGCGTGCAATAGTAGGCGAAGCGGCCGGGCGCCGTCGGCGTGAAGCGCAACGTGCGCGGCGTCGTGCCCAGCTCGGTATGCACCGCGATGCCGGCCTGCGGCGCGTCGATCTTGAAACTGTGCGGCACGACGCCCGGCTCGACCGAGACGGTGAGTTCGACCGGCACGTGCGCGCGGACGATCACATGGCTCGGACGAAAGAAATAGCTGCCGCCGACGATCGCCACCCGCTGCACGCCGTCGGCGTCGACCGGCGCGCGCACCGGCGCATCGCCGTCCGCCCGCGCGAGCCCGGCGCCCGCCACGAGCGCCACCGCCACCATCACCGCCTTCGTGTTCATCGCTGGCTCCCTGCCGATGTCGCGCGCGTCAGCCCTTCCACGCGTCGGTCGGTCCGCCGAGCGCGCCGCATGCTTCGATCGCGAGCTCGCGCAGCCGTCGTTCGTCGGCGTGTCCGGAGAGCGCATAACCCATGCCGCGATCGGACCAGAAGTACGTGTTGCGGCCGCCGGCGGACATCGCCCGGGGCGCGAAGCGCCGCGCATCGTAGGCCGTCATGTAGAGCGTCACGCGCTTGCCGTCCGCGCGCTGGTACATCAGTTGCGCGGCCGGCCCCGCGTCGCCCGGCAGCAGCCGGCCGCCCAGCAACGCATAGCCGTATTCGTCGAGCGACGGCGCACGCACGGGCCGCCCGAGACGCGCGGACAGCCACGCGGCAAGGCGCGCCGGATCGCGTGCGTCGACCTCGACCGGATGCTCGCGATCGGCCGCGTACACGGCATACGCGACGTCCGCGCGCGCGGCGAAGGCCGGCTCGGCGCCGAAGGTCGTCCAGCCCGCGTGCAGCGCGACGCCGATCACCAGCCCGGCCGCCAGCCCCGCGAATGCATACGCGACGCCGCGCCAACGCGGCACGCGCCGCTGCACGAACAGCGCGGGTGCGGCGGCCGGCAGCGGGAACAGCGCTTGCAGCGCGTCGCGCTGCGCGCGGTAATGCGCGAACCGGTCGGCTTCGCGTGGATCGGACGCCAGCCGTTCGAGCACCTCGCGGCGCTCCTGCCCGGACAGCTCGCCGTCGAGCAGCGCCGACAGCAGTTGCGCCGACGCGTCGGCTCCGCCGTCCCGATCGTTCGAAGGTTTGCGCGGATCGTCGTCCATCATGTCTTCCCGATCACCCGTAACGCGGCCGCGCCGCGCGCCGGCGGCTCGTCGGACAGCAGCGCACGCATCTGTTCACGCGCCCGCGACAGCCGCGACATCACCGTCCCCACCGGCACGCCGAGCACCTGCGCGGCGTCGCGGTAACTCAATTCCTCGAGCGCGACCAGCAGCAGCACCTCGCGCTGCTCGACGGGCAGCCGGTACAGCGCGCGCTGCACGTCGCGCAACAGCAGACCGCCGATCTCGTCGGTCGGCGCGGCCATCGTCTGCCATGGCGCGGTCGCATCGTCGACCGCGATCTCGTGCCGCGCGCGCAACTGGTCGATGAAGCGGTGGCGCAGCAGCGTCAGCAGCCACGCACGCAGGTTGCCGCCGTCGCGCGGCGGCCGGTTCAGCGCACGCTCGAGCGTGTCCTGCACGAGATCGTCCGCCCAGGCCCGGTCGCCCGTCAGCGCGCGCGCATATCGCGTGAGATGCGGCAACCACACCAGCAGGTCCGATTCGTAGCTCATCCGGATGCCTCGCGCGTCGCCGCGCCGTCAGTCCGTCGATCGGTGTTCAGGGACGCGCGACGTGCCACATGCCGCCGATTCCGTCGCCGCCCGCGTCGCCGGCCTTGCGGTCCATCTTCCAGCGATACAGCGGACGGCCGTGGTAAGCCCATTGCTTCTTGCCATCGTCGCGCGTGACGAGGCTCAGTGCACCCGACGCCTTGTCGTATCCGTCGGCGAGCGCCGGCGGCCAGTTGGCCGCGCAGGTGCCGGTGCAGGTGCTCTTGCCCGGCGCGTCGTGATCGAACACGTACAGCGTCATGTGATCTTCGTCGACCAGTTTCCCGTCACCGGCCTGCGGCGGCTCGGCGGCCGCGGGCCGCGCGATCGCGGCCGTCAGCGCGATGGCGAACAGCATCGTCTTCATTCCCGTTCTCCTTGGCATGGCGTCGCGGCACGATGCCGCCGGACGGGACGTCGACTTCGCGATGACCATTATCCCGCTGTCCGGCCGCGCCGAGACTCGGTATGTAAACGGACGAATCCGGCCAGTTATTCCATGCCGCCCCACGAAGCGGCGCCATTCCTCGCACGAAACACCTCGGGATTCCAAAGAAAAACGCGGCATGACATTACTGTCATGCCGCGTCGTACGACCCGTTGCACGCGGCAGGCGATGGACCGCCGCCGCGCGTTCCGGCCGGTTACTTCGGCAATGCGCCAGTCACCGCCTGCAGCAGCGTCGACACCGGTGCGAGCGGGTTGTTCGCGGAGCCGTTGCCGGAGTGCGGCGTGACCGACAGGCTCGGCGTGGAACCCAGGGCCGCGCCCAGCGTCGTGCCGACGGCATTGACGACCGTTGCCGTCGCGTTGCCGGTCGTCGACACCAGCGAACCGGTCGCGCCCGCCGTGCTGCCGGCCGCGCTCGCGCCGGAGCCGAGCAGGCTGCCGCCCGCCGCAGCCGTCGAACCGGCGGCGCCCGACAGCGCGCCGGCCGCCTGCCCGAGGGCTGCCGGACCGTTCGCGAGGGCGCCCGTCACCGAACCGAGCGCACCGGTCAGTGCGCCGGCCGGGTTGCTGCCGCCGGTCAGACCGCCGACGAGGTTCGTGATCGGCGCGATCGGGCTGCCGCCTGCGCCCGACAGCGTGCCGACGACCTGGTTCACGACGCCCTGCACCGGCGCCAGCGGATTCGTGCCGCCGAGGTTGCCGAGTGCGCCCGTTACCGAATTCACCGCGTTGCTCAGTGCGGCTGCCGGGTTGCCGCTGCCGAGCGTGCCGACCACCTGGTTCACGACGCCTTGCACCGGCGCCAGCGGATTCGTGCCGCCGAGGTTGCCCAGTGCGCCCGTTACCGAACTGACTGCGTTGCTCAGTGCGGCTGCCGGGTTACCGCTGCCGAGCGTGCCGACCACCTGGTTCACGACGCCTTGCACCGGGGCCAGCGGGTTCGTGCCGCCGAGATTGCCGAGCGTGCTCGTGACCGAACCGATCGCACCGGTCAGCGCGCCGGCCGCATTGCCACCCGTCGGCAGTGCGTTCTGGAGGCCGCTGACGAGGTTCGTGATCGGCGCGATCGGGCTGCCGCCGCCGGCGCCCGACAACGTGCCGACGACCTGGTTCACGACGCCCTGCACCGGCGCCAACGGGTTCGTGCCGCCGAGGTTGCCGAGTGCGCCCGTCATCGAGTTCACGGCGTCCGTCAGTGCACCGGCCGGGTTGCCGTTGCCAAGCGTGCCGGCGAGTTGCGTGACGGCGCCTTGCACCGGTGCCAACGGGCTCGACGCGCCACCGATGTTGCCGAGCGTCCCCGTGATCGTATTGACTGCATTGCTCAGCGCACCGGCAGGATTGCCGCTGCCCACCGTGCCCGTGACCTGGTCGACGACGTTCTGGATCGGTGTCAGCGGGTTCGTGCCGCCGACGTTGCCGAGTGCGCCAGTGACCGTGCCGAGTGCACCGGTCAACGCACCTGCGGGATTGCCACCGCCGAGTGCGCCCGTCACTTGATTGACGACGCCTTGAACCGGGGCCAGCGGATTCGCGCCGCCGCCAACGCTACCCAGTGCGCCCGTGACCGTGCCCAACGCGCCGGTCAAGGCACCCGCCGGATTGCCGCCGCCAAGCGCGCCCGTCACTTGATTGACCACGCCTTGAACCGGAGCCAGCGGGTTTGCACCACCGCCGACGGTACCCAGCGCACCCGTGACCGTGCCCAACGCGCCGGTCAACGCACCTGCCGGATTGCCGCCGCCGAGCGCGCCCGTCACTTGGTTGACGGCGCCTTGAACCGGCGCCAGCGGGTTTGCACCGCCGCCGACGTTACCCAGCGCACCCGTGACCGTGCCCAGCGCGCCAGTCAACGCACCCGCCGGATTGCCACCGCCAAGCGCGCCCGTCACTTGATTGACCACGCCTTGAACCGGTGCCAGCGGGTTTGCGCCGCCACCGACGTTACCGAGCGCACCCGTGACCGTGCCCAACGCGCCGGTCAACGCACCAGCCGGATTGCCGCCGCCGAGCGCCCCCGTTACTTGATTGACGACACCTTGAACCGGCGCCAGCGGATTCGCCCCACCGCCGACGTTACCCAGCGCACCCGTGACCGTGCCCAACGCGCCGGTCAACGCACCTGCCGGATTGCCGCCGCCGAGCGCCCCCGTTACTTGATTGACGACACCTTGAACCGGCGCCAGCGGATTCGCCCCACCGGCGACGTTACCCAGCGCACCCGTCACCGTACCAACCGCATTGCTCAACGTCCCCGTCGCCGTACCCAGCGCGCCAGTCAACGCACCCGCCGGATTGCCGCCGCCAAGCGCCCCCGTCACCTGGTCCACCACGCCTTGCACCGGCGCGAGCGGCGTCACCGTGCCGCCAGCGCCGCCGAGCGCGCCTTGCAGCGCGTTCACCGCGCCCGACAAGGCTTGCGCCGGACTGCCGAGCGACGTCTGGATCGCGCCCGATCCGCCCGCCGCCACGGTGACCGAACCCAGCGGCGACGTGCCGGTCGCGGCCAGCCCGATCGAGACGCTGTTCGTCGGCGGATTCACGATTACCTGCGGAAGCGGCAGCGCATCGAGCGTCCCCGCGATAGCCGAACCGGAAGCCAGCACCCCGAACACCGTCGCGACCGACAGCGCCACACCCGTCAATTTAAGCTTTTGTCCCATCTTTACCCCATCTCGGTTGGCACTACGTTGATAAAGCATGGGGACGGATTGCACGAAGTGTGCCACCCGGTTAAAGCGAATTGATTCGTCGGCCCATTGCAAGCCAATAACGGTTTTATATGGATTTCAGGGCAAATAAGCGGATCGCACAGCCATAATCATCTGATGAATCAGGTGTCTGGCGCGCGGATGTAACGTAACGTTTGCGAGGCCCGAAGTAACGTGTTCCGGTACATTCCGTGCCACATCGGAACGTCCGGCACGAAAGCGCCGCCGGATTGCCCGGCCGAATCGCCTGTTTCGCATTTCATTTTCATGAAAATGCATTAATAAATCGCTTGTTTACCGATTTTCTTATTTAGCGATTTCTTTCCGATCAATTACGCAGACAATTTCCATTCGCGCGACCGCGGATAATGCGGTGCGGATTACCAAATGAAAAAATGTGACGGCCGCAACCGCGGCGGCCGTCATATCGAAACGCGCTCAGCCGAAGCGCGCGGGTCGGTATGGATGGGGATCGATGTAGGTCGGCTCGCCCGTCATCATCTCGGCGAGCAGACGCCCGGTCGCGGGCCCGAGCGTGAGCCCGTGGTGGCAATGGCCGAACGCGAACCACAGATGACGATGACGCGGCGCAGGCCCGATCACCGGACGCATGTCGGGCGTGCACGGCCGCATCCCGAGCCACGGCACCGGATCGAGCCGCTCGCCGATGCCGAACGCGTCGCGCGCCAGCGGCTCGGCGCGCGCGAGCTGCACGCCGGTCGGCGGCGCGCCGCGCAACGCGATCTCGACACCGGTCGTGAGCCGCAGGCGGCCGCCTTCCATCGGCGCGACGACGAAACCCGCCTCGGTATCGCACACGGGCACATTCAGCGGCGCGCGGGTCGGCCGGTAATGCATGTGATAGCCGCGCTTCGCGCGCAGCGGAATCCGGTAGCCGAGCGGCGCGAACACGTGATCGGACCACGGCCCGAGCGCGACCACGGCCGAGCGGGCCGCGATCGGCCCATGCTCGGTTTTGACCCGCCAGCCGTCGCTCACCTGCGCGAGCGTCGTCGCGTCGCCGTGCACGAACGTGCCGCCGTCGCGCTCGAACAGCCGCGCGTACGCCTTCGTGAGGCCCCCGGGGCTCGACACGGTCTTCGGGTCCTGCCAGTGGAATGCGCCGCAGAATGCGTCGCCGATGCCGGGCTCGCGTTCGCGCAACGCGCGCGCGTCGAGGACGCGCATCCGCAACCCGTGCGCGTCGGCCACCCGCTGCTGCGCGCGCGTTTCCGCGTCGAACAGCGTCGGCGAACGGAACGCCTCGATCCATCCGCCGTCATGCACGAGCGGCTGCGCGTCGGTGCGCGCGAGCAGCGCGTCGTGCTCGACGACGCTCGCCGCGACGAGCGGCAGCATGTCGCGCGCGGCGGCCGCGAGCCGCTGCGGCGACGATTCGCGCCAGAAGCGCGCGAGCCAGCCCGCATACGCGGGCAATGCCTTGTAATCCCAGTAGAGATCGACCGAGCGGTTGCGCGCGTAGCGCAGCAGCGTGCCGAGACGGCGCGGGAACGCGTACGGCACGACCGACGAGCGCTCGATCAGCCCGGCATTGCCGTGGCTCGTCTCCTCGCCGGGCGCGCGCCGGTCGACGAGCGCGACGCGCAGCCCGCGATCCTGCAGATGCAGCGCCGACGACACGCCGACGATGCCGGCCCCCAGAACGATGACGTCGAAATCCATGCTTCCCCGTACTGCGTCGAGATTCGGTGCGACGCGCGCCGGCACCGCGGCCGGCGCGCGGCCAGGCTTACTTCGCGACGATGTCGCGCTTGAAGTACTTCTGCGACAGCGCGCTCAGCGTGCCGTCCTTCTTCAGCGCGTCCAGCGCGCCGACGATCTTCGCCTGCAGCGCCTTGTCGCCCTTGCGCATCCCGAAGCCGGTGCCTTCGCCGAGCGTCGCGGGATCCTTCAGCGCGTCGCCGACGATTTGATAGTCGCGGCCGGCCGGCTTGTCGAGGAAACCGTCCTGCGCGGTCTGCGCTTCCTGCACGGCCGCGTCGAGACGCCCGGCGACGAGATCGGCATAAATCTGATCCTGATCCTGGTACGACACGACGGCCACGCCCGCATTCGCCCAGTGCGCCTTCAGGAAATCCTCCTGCGACGAGCCCTGCAGCACGCCGACGTGCTTGCCGCGCAGGCTCGCGGCATCGGGCCGCAGCGGCGAGCCGCGGTGCGCGACCATCACGATCGGCACCACGTAGATCGCCGGCGTGAAGTCGATGCTCTGCTTGCGCTTCGCGGTGATGTTCATCGCCGAATTGATCGCGTCGAACTTGCGCGCCTGCAGCGCCGGGATCAGCCCGTCGAACGCATTCTCGACCCACACGCACTTCATGTTCAGCTTCGCGCACACCGCGTTGCCGATGTCGACGTCGAAACCCTGCAGCTGGCCGGCCGGCGTCTTGCTCTCGAACGGCGGATACGCGGCTTCGATCCCGAAGCGCAGCGTGGTCTGTTCCGCGTGGGCCGTGACGGCCGCGCACGCAAGCGCCGCGACGGCGCAGAGGGAAAGCTTCCAGTTCATGACGGATGTCCTTCGATTCCGGATTGAGGCGATGAAGACCGGTCATCGTGCGGCGGCACGCCGGTCTGCACGCGAAAATATAGACTCTTAGTCTACTATAGACTATAGGGGATACGATAATCCGGCGCTCATGCAGTCCCTTGAGACGCCGTCGACCATGCTCAGCATCATTGATTTATCGACGTTTTTCCCGAGGAAATCGAATCCCCTCGTTCCTCAAAAGAAAAATCCACCAAACTTACTTTGTCTATATTAGACTTTTAGTCCACTATGAACACCGCCGGACGCGCTATGTCGAGACTGTCCTGTCCGGCCCCGACCGGAGAAGTCCCATGACGCAACCCGCCCCGACCCTGCCGCTGACCGTCGACGAAGCCGCGGTGCGCGCGGCGCTGCCGTCGCTCGACGTGCTCGGCACGCTGCGCCGCATGTTCGCATCGCTCGCGTCGGCCCGCGCGGTGCAGCCGCCGCAGACGCTCACGCTGTTCCCCGAGCAGGCCGGCGATTTCATCACGTATCTCGGCGCGCTCGCCGACGAGCAGGTGTTCGGCGCGAAGCTGTCGCCGTACGTCGTGACCGGCGGCAAACCCGACGGGAGACCGATCGTCACCGCATGGACCGCGCTGATGTCGATGCGCACCGGCCAGCCGCTGATGTGGTGCGACGCGGGGCTGCTGACGGTCGAGCGCACGGCCGGCACGACGGCGCTCGCGGTCGACTGCCTTGCGCCGCGCGACGCGCGCCGGCTCGCCGTGATCGGCACGGGCGCGGTCGGCCTCGCGCATCTGCGCCACACCGCGGCATTGCGCGACTGGGCATCGATCAGCGTTCATTCGCCCGCGCTCGCCGGCGACCCGGCGCTGCAGGCGACGCTCGCGCGGATCGATCCGCGGGCCCGTGCGGCCGCCAGCGTCGAGGCGTGCGTGCGCGACGCGGACGTCGTGATGCTGTGCACGTCGTCGGGCACGCCGGTGCTCGCCGACGGCATGCTCACGCGCCCCGCGCTCGTCACGTCGATCAGCACCAACGTCGCGCGCGCGCACGAGATCCCGCCCGCGTGGCTGCCCGACATGGACGTGTATTGCGACTACCGGCACACGACGCCCGCGAGCGCGGGCGAGATGCAGATCGCGGCGGCCGGGCACGGCTGGACGCCCGAGCGGATCGTCGGCGACCTGCCCGCGCTCGTCGCCGGCACCTGCGCGGCGCCGTCGCGCACGCGTCATGCATTCTTCCGCTCGATCGGCCTCGGGCTCGAGGACATCGCGATCGCCCATGCGCTGTACACGCATCTGACGCGCGCATGAGCGGCGCGCGCACGCGGGGCCGATACAATGGCGCAACCGCCGCGGCGGCAGCGCGCGGGCGCACGGAGCAGCCGGTCGACGGCACGCCGGCGCGCCGCGCCGACGCACCGCCCGGCCCCCGCTCACCCGAGATGGCGATTCCGATGCGCAAGAAGCAATCCCCCGTCAAAGACCTGCTGCTCACCCGCTATGCACCGATCGCCGACGGCATCGCGGCGCTGTTCTTCCCGTATGCGGAAGTCGTGATCCACGACCTGCACGACCAGACCGTGCTGTATCTCGCGAACAACCTGTCGAAGCGCGAGGTCGGCGACGACTCCGCACTCGAGGAAATCGATCATTCGGCCCGCGAGCGCGTGATCGGTCCGTACGAAAAGCTGAACTGGGACGGCCGGCGGATGCGTTGCGTGAGCAACGTGCTGTTCGACGACGAAGGCCGCCCGGCCGGGATGATGTGCATCAACTTCAACATCGCGGTGTTCGACGACGTCCGCGCGACGCTCGACGTGTTCATCAAGGGCGCGGGCATCGTCGCGCAACCGGACGAGCTGTTCCGCGACGACTGGCAGGAACGCATCAACACGTTCCTGCACGGCTGGCTGCGCGAGCGGCAGGTCGGCTTGAACGGGCTCACGCGCGAGCACCGGCGCGAGCTCGTCGAGGCGCTGTACGCGGAAGGCGCGTTCCGCGGCAAGAGCGCCGCGAACTACGTCGCCAACGTGCTCGGGATGGGGCGTGCGACCGTCTACAAGCACCTGAAGCATCTGAAGGAAACGCAGGGCGACGTGTAAGCGGCGCGGGCGGCGGGCGGCGCCCCGACTGGGATCGACAATCGCTACCGGTACACCCGGTCCGTGACTATGCTTCGTGAAGCATCCGGGCCGCGCCGTTCGGCCCGGGCGAGACCCAGACGAAGCATCGAAGCATAAAGTGATATAGTCCCGGTTACATTTATTCGCCGCCCCGGACCGCTCATGACGACCACCCCTGCCCCGACTGCCCGCCCGATCCTGACCGTCGAAATCTGGTCCGACCTGATCTGCCCATGGTGCTGGATCGGCAAGCGCCGCTTCGACGAGGCGCTCGCCGCGTTCGCGCACGCCGAGCACGTCGACGTCGCGCTGCGCGCGTACCGGCTGATGCCGGGCCAGCCGGTCGAACCGGTCGAGGCGATGCTCGCGGGCAAGTACCGGATGTCGCCCGCGCAGGTCGACCAGATGCTGCGCCAGGTGACCGATGCGGCCGCGAGCGTCGGGCTGAGCTACGACCTGCCCGGCACGTTCGTCGGCGACACGCTCGACGGTCACCGGCTCGTGAAGCTCGCGGAGGCGACCGGCCGTGCGCATGCGCTGACCGAGCGACTGTACCGCGCGTATTTCTGCGAGCACGGCTCGCTGTTCGACCACGCGTCGCTGATCGACTTCGCGGTCGAAGCGGGGCTCGAGCGCTCGGCCGTCGAAGCCGTGCTGCGCAGCGACGCGTACCGTGACGAAGTCGAGGCCGACATCGCGCGCGCGGCGCAGATCGGCGGACGCGGCGTGCCGCTGTTCGTGTTCGGCGGCCGCTACGCGGTATCGGGCGCCCAGCCGGCCGACGTGTTCGCGCAGGCGCTCGAGCAGGCGTGGCGCGACGGCGCCATCGTCGAATTCGCCGGCGACGACGCCGCCGCGTGCGGCCCCGACGGCTGCGAACTGCCGCCGCGCGGATAACCTCCGGCGCCGCGCGACGCGCGCCGCCGCTACGCGTCGCTCCTGCCATAAACCGGCAGGAAGCGCGCGCGAATGACGTCTACAATGCAGCCTTTCAAATAACTATCAGAGAGAAGGCGGCCAGCCCATGACCCACGGGATCCACGGCGAGAAGCGCTGGTACGCGCTGATCGTCCTCTGCCTCGGCGTGCTGATGATCGTGCTCGACAGCACGATCGTGAACGTTGCGCTACCGTCGATCAGCACCGACCTCCATTTCACCGAGACGGCCCTCGTGTGGGTCGTCAACGCGTACCTGTTGACGTTCGGCGGCTGCCTGCTGCTCGGCGGCCGCCTCGGCGACCTGTACGGCCAGCGGCGCATGTTCCTCGCCGGCCTCGTCGTGTTCACGCTCGCATCGCTCGCCTGCGGCCTCGCGCAATCGCAGGCGATGCTGATCGCCGCGCGCGCGGTGCAGGGTTTCGGCGGCGCGATCGTGTCGGCGGTGTCGCTGTCGCTGATCATGAATCTCTTCACCGAACCGGGCGAACGGGCGCGCGCGATGGGCGTCTACGGCTTCGTCTGCGCGGGCGGCGGCAGCATCGGCGTGCTGCTCGGCGGGCTCTTGACGAGCACGCTGTCGTGGCACTGGATCTTCCTCGTCAACCTGCCGATCGGCATCGCGGTCTATGCGATGTGCGTCGCGCTGCTGCCGCGCATGCGCGCGCCGGCCGCCGCCGCGCGGCTCGACGTCGCGGGTGCGATCACCGTGACCGCGTCGCTGATGCTCGCCGTCTACGGGATCGTCGGCGGCAACGAGGCCGGCTGGCTGTCGACGCAGACCGTCGCGCTGATCGGCGCGGCCGTCGTGCTGCTCGCGCTGTTCATCGCGATCGAGGCGCGCGTCGCGCATCCGCTGATGCCGCTCACGCTGTTCGCCGCGCGCAACGTCGCGCTCGCGAACGTGATCGGCGTGTTGTGGGCGGCGGCCATGTTCGCGTGGTTCTTCCTGTCCGCGCTCTACATGCAGCGCGTGCTCGGCTACGGGCCGCTGCAGGTCGGGCTCGCGTTCCTGCCGGCGAACCTGATCATGGCCGCGTTCTCACTCGGGCTGTCGGCGCGGATCGTGATGCGCTTCGGCATCCGCGGCCCGATCGCGGCCGGCCTGCTGATCGCGGCGTGCGGCCTTGCGCTGTTCTCCCGCGCGCCGGCGGACGGCAGCTTCCTCTGGCACGTGCTGCCGGGCATGACGCTGCTCGGCATCGGCGCCGGCGTCGCGTTCAATCCGGTGCTGCTCGCCGCGATGAGCGACGTCGATCCGGCCGATTCGGGGCTTGCGTCGGGCATCGTCAACACCGCGTTCATGATGGGCGGCGCACTCGGCCTCGCCGTGCTCGCGAGCCTCGCGGCCGCGCGCACCGATGCGCTCGCGGCGGCGCACGCCACGCCGCTCGATGCGCTGAACGGCGGCTACCACGCCGCGTTCGCGGTCGGCGCGGCTTTTGCGGCCGCGGCCGGGCTGCTCGGCCTCGCGCTGCGCATCCGCCGCCAGGATGCCGTTGCCGGCGTCGGTCCCGCGATGCATTGACGGCCGTCCGTGCCTGAACCGGGGGCGCGCGTCGCCCCCGTCATGCCCGATGGCAAACCATCGGCGAAACACCCGCCGACGCCGGCGCACGGCCGCGTCAGGCCCGGCCCCCATTCAAACGACCGTTTCACCGGCCACCTACGGCCCGTCCAGCGGGCCTTCCGGGCCGATTTTTAACGTAGTCGTACACCGACGCGCCACTTTTGCGACAATGGCGGACTTTGATGCGCGCGCCGCGGCCGCGCGCCGCCGCCGAACGCCGCATAACCGCCTGCTTCCGATGTCGCTTCCCCATATCGATCTGCTGTACTCCCTGTCCGGCCTGTTCGTCGGCATTCTCGTCGGCCTGACGGGCGTCGGCGGCGGTTCGCTGATGACGCCGATCCTCGTGCTGCTGTTCGGCATCCACCCCGCGACGGCGGTCGGCACCGACCTGCTGTACGCGGCCGCGACCAAGGCCACCGGCACGCTCGTCCACGGGCTGAAGGGGTCGATCGACTGGCGCATCACCGGCCGGCTCGCGGCCGGCAGCGTCCCGGCCGCGGCCGTCACGCTGTGGGTGCTGCACACGCACGGGATGAATTCGCCCGGCACCGCGCGGCTGATCCAGCTGGTGCTCGGCGTCGCGCTGCTGCTCACGTCGCTCGCGCTGATCTTCCGTCCGCAATTGACCGCGCTCGCCGCGCGCAACCCGCTCGCGCCGAGCCCCATGCGCACGCTGGGGTCGACCGTGCTGACGGGCGCCGTGCTCGGCGCGCTCGTGTCGATGACCTCGGTCGGCGCCGGCGCGATCGGCGTCACCGTGCTGTTGCTTCTGTACCCGATGCTCGCGACCACGCGCATCGTCGGCTCCGACATCGCGCACGCGGTGCCGCTCACGCTCGTCGCGGGTATGGGCCACTGGCTGCTCGGCTCGGTCGACTGGTCGATGCTGCTGTCGCTGTTGCTCGGCTCGCTGCCCGGCATCGTGCTCGGCAGCCTGCTGTCGGCGCGCGCGCCCGAACGGCTGCTGCGCAACCTGCTCGCCGCGACGCTCGTCGCGGTCGGCGTGCGGCTCGTGCTCGCGTAGGTCGCGCCGCCTCGGCCGCCGGCACCGCCATCCTCCGAAAAAAACAGCCCGACCGGCCTGCGCCGATCGGGCTGTCGTCCATCCGGGGCCCCGCGAACCCGCACCGCCCGGCGCAAGGCCGGACCATGCGGGCCGCAACGCGATGCTTACTGCCCCTGCTGCTTCAACTGTTGCTGCTTGAGCTGCTGCGTGCGCGCCTGCAGCTTCAGCACGCGCTGCAGCGCGGTACGGTTCGCGAGGATCCCGTCGTAGAAGTTGGCGAGGTCGCCCTTAAGCGCGGTCCGCGACGCGTCGTTCAGGTAGATCATGTGGCCCGACGGGTAGTTCTTGATCGTCAGGTTCTGCGCCTTGAGCGTCGGATCGAGCGCCATCTGCGCGAGCGTCAGCTCGGTCTGGTGGAACGGCGTGACCGCATCGAAATACCCGTTCGCCGACAGCACCTTCAGGTCCGGGTTCACGCTCATCGTCGCCGCCAGGTCGCCGGCCGTGTACAGCGTATTGCCGCCGCCCTTGTTCGCGCCGGTCGGGTCGGTGTGGCTGAAGTCCCAGTTGTTGAAGACCTGGTCGTTCAGGTCCACGAACGACGACGTCGACGTGTACTTGAGGTCGGTGTTGATGTAGCTGTTCCACAGCACCGTGTACGCGCCGCCGACGTTCGTGATCGACGGATCGTTGCTGCCCGAGTTCGGCAGGATGTACGGCGCGATGCCCTTGCCCGTGAAGTTCGCGCGACCGTCGTACTGGCCGATCTGCGTGCCCGGCACGAGCGTCAGGAAGAACGTGTACGGCGGGTTGTCGTCCGACGACGGCACGTTGCCGAGCGCGGCCGGGTTGCCGAACGTCTGGATCAGCGACGTCGGATCCGTGCCGATGTACGAGCCCATCTGCTGCGCGGTCTGCAGGTTCAGGTTCAACCGCACATTCACGAAGCCGCCGTCCTGCGGATTCGGCTTCTGCGCGAGCGGCGCGAGCGTGTTGTCCGCGTAGTTGCGGGCCTGCACCATATACGCGTCGAGATCGGTCGGCGTCGGGTTGAGCGTCGTCTTCTTCCAGTAGAACGCGTCGGCCGCGAGCGTCGGGAAGGTGCCCGGCGCGGACAGCGCGTTCGCATAGTCGAGAATCGACGACTGCAGCGTGATCCCGTTCAGGTCGATGCCGTCCTCGTGCAGCACCCACGACACGACCGCGCTACGCGCCGTGCCGTACGACTCGCCATACAGGAACTTCGGCGAGTTCCAGCGCGAATACTTCGTCAGGTAGCGCTGGATGAAGCGATCGATCGAATGCGCATCCTGGTCGGTGCCCCAGAAGTCCTTGTTCTTCGCCGGGGCGATCGCCGCCGAGTAGCCGGTGCCGACCGGATTGATGAACACGAGGTCGGTGCGGTCGAGCAGGCTGTCCGGGTTGTCGAGCAGCTTGTACGGGGCCGGCGGCGTGAAGTTCGGGAACGACGACTGCAGGCGCTTCGGCCCGTACGAGCCGAGCAGCAGGTAGACCGACGACGAGCCGGGGCCGCCGTTGTAGAAGAACGTGACCGGGCGCGGCTTCGACGGGTCCGGGTTGTCCTGCGTGTACGCGACGTAGAACATCTTCGCGTTCGGCGCCGACGTGATCGGATCGATGGTGGTCAGGTGGCCCGTGGTGGCCGTGTACTGGACGGTCTTGCCGCCGATCGTGACCTGGCGGTGCACGACCGCAGCCCCTTCGGTCGAATCCGTGACCGCGTCGTTCGGCCCGGTGCCGTACACGTCGTTGTCGACGTACGGCTGGTCGGCCGGAACGGCGGCCGTGGCATTGGTGGTGGCCGCCGTGCTGCCGTTCGACGTCGTCGCGGCCGCCGCGGTGGCGGCGGTCGGGCCGGACCCGTCGTCGCCGCCGCACCCGGTGACGAGCAGCGCCGCCGCCGCGGCTGCGGCGAGCGGCAGGCGCAGTGTCGTTCCAAATAGCGCGAAACCGTCTTTCAAGGACTTCAGTGTCGTCATTATTGCCTCTCGAACAGAACGATAAATACCGCCGATCGCAAAGGATCATTTGCGCCGGCGCTCCGCACCGGGAGCGCATTCGTTTTGCGATGCACTCCGAGTTTTTTACCGGATCGGCGAATACCGATCGGCACGATTTACCCCACCCATATTCTTCGACCGCGCAATGGAATCAATTCCATTGCAAACGACGATTCAATAATGCACGGCAATGCGAATTCAGTCCCACTATCTGCACGCGCGAGAAACAGCAAGCAAAAGCATTCCCCGCAAAGCCCGCCAGACAAGGCGCCTTCGCTTCCAACACACGAACAATCCCCCTCGGCGAAATGCCGATCAATCGCCAAACGGCGACCAATCGCAGCTCGAGCCGATTTAATAAAATCGAAAGGATCGATTAACTATATGGAAAGGAATATTGTCTTTACGGGAATTTATTAAATTAAGTGAAAATATCGGCGCATAATAGATTCCGGGTTTTCCGCCGTAAAGTAATAATTTGTTACAGCGCGTGCCATTCCGGTAAAGGCCAATGCGGGACGGATTCCAGGCGCTGAAAAGAAAAAAGCCGGACGACTGTCCGGCTTCCGTATCGCGGCGCGGCGGGCGCCGTCAGAGCGGCACGTCGATCGCGCCAGCGCCGGTCGTGATCGTGTTCGCGCCGGGGGACGCCGAGATCGGCGGCAGGTTCGCGCTCGTCAACGCCGGCGCGGCGCCCGGCGTGCCGCCGCGCGGCACCGTGCGGATCACCTGCGACGGCGGCAGCGCGGCACCGCTCTTCAGGTGCCGCCACATCAGGTTCAGCGCCTGAAGGTTGTAGTAGTGGACCGGCACGAAGCGCGTGTCGAAGCCCGCGACGGGCAGGAACGCATCGAAGTGCTGGCCGTTCGTCACCTCGTAGAACACGAGCTGGCTGCGGCCGCCTTCGCTGATGCCGTTCTGCGCAACGTATGCGCGCGACGCGTGATTCACGGGCACGAGCGCGTCGCTGCGGCCCTGCACGATGATCGCGGGCTTGCCCTGCAGGTTCGCGTTCACGCGCACCGCGTCCACGTTCGCCGGCATGTCGAGCATTCCGTTGGTCCACAGCTGCCGCAGGCACAGCGCGCCCGCGAAACTCGCATCGGGCGTCGCGAGCCGGTGGTCGACACCCGCGCCGGTGTTGAACACGAGACTGATGCCGGCGGTCGGCGGGACGCCGTTGCCGAGACCGAACACGGCCGGCATCGGCGACGTGGCGGGCGGCGCGACCGTGCCCGTCGCCGCGCTGGTGGTCGCGAAGCTGAAATTGCACAGATTGTCGGTCACGCGCGAACGCGTATACGCGTTCGCATAGGTGACCGCGATCGCCGGGATCGCCTGCGAATCCCACATCGGCGCCTGCAGCAGGTCGGAATCGGCGAGATAGCCGGCCGCGTGGAGCTGCGCGAGCGCGTCGGCGGCCTGGCTTTGCGTATCGGCGCCCGACACGAGCCCCGCCGCGGCGAGCGTCGCGCAGCGCTGCGTGCGGATCGACTGCGTGGTGGCGGCCGGCAGCGCGCTCAGGTACGGCGCGCCCGCGAGCGACGCCGATGCGGCCGCGCACGGCTCCAGCAGGTTCGCGAGCGTCGCGTAGTCGGCCAGCGGCCGGCCGAACGACGGCACCGGCTGGCCGCCCTCGCGCACGACCGCGTTCGGCGCCATCCGCACGTTGACCTGCGGCTCGCCGACCACGACCGCGGTGATCCAGCGACGCGTGTCCTGCTCGGCCGCCGCGAGCGCCGCGCCACCGCCGTTGCTGACGGACGCGGCGATCGTCGTGATGTCGCCCGGGCGGTACCGCACGCCGTGATGCGAGCCGTCGAGCAGCGGCCCGAACTGCTCGTTGAGCGCCCAGTACGCGAATTCGACCGACTGCAGCGTCACATGCCCCCAGTCCTGCTCGGGGTTCTGCTGCGAATGCGCGTGCTTGAACGCGTAGCGGTTCGGGAAGCGGCTGTTGAACGCGGCCAGGTCGCCGCTCGTCACGTTGGCGGTAAAGAGACTGGCGTTGCCGGCGAGCACGGCGTCGGCGAGTGTGCCGTCGATCAGCGTGATCGTGTCGGTGCCGAGTTCGTGCGCGCCGTTGCCGCCGCCCTTGTCGTTGTATGCGACCGCGCAGCCGCGTTTGAGGCCCCACTCGCCGGCCGCCGAAATCGCGCCGTACACGCCGCGCGAACCGGACGACGTCGCGGTGACGATGCACGGCTGAGCGGGATCGAAGCTCGCGGGCACCTGCACGAGCAGCGTCACGTTCTTGCGGCCGCTGCCGTCGTCGGAATACGCGAGATATTCGGTGCCGGGGATCTTGCCTTCGCCGAGCGTGTCGTTGCCGTCGAGGTCGACGTTCGGCCCCCAGAAACGGCCGTAGCCGCCATTGGCGCTCATGTCGACGAGCGCGCGGTAGTTCGACCAGATCGCGACCCGGCGCAGCTCGGCGCTCGTCGGCCGGGACGGATTCGCGAACGCGGGCGCGGTGGCCGTGGCGAGCCCGGTCTTGCCGAGGCCGGCCGTCAGCAGATCGTCGCTCGAGCCGTCGTAAGCGGTCGTGCGCACGCTGCCGGACACGAAACCGGGCAGCCGGTTGCGTTCGCCCGATTCGTCGCCGTTGCAGGCGCCGAGCATCGCGACCGCGACCAGCGCCGCGCCCAAGAGAATCCGACTGCCCCACCCGTGCGTCGTCATTGCCGACCTCTCGATATCGTTATCGGTCCGCCGCTGCGTCGTGCGCGGCTCACGGCCTCAGAAGAAACGCCGGGCCGTCCAGCACTTTCCGTCCCGAAGGAAGACCCTTGGGGATATCCGTTCGGGGGCCTGGCGCAAAGCGGCAGGCCCGAGGCATTCTAAAGCGCAAACGGGCCCCGGTACATCGGGGCCCGCCGCAAGCGGGCACGCGGCGCTGGCGCGCCGCCGCCCGGCATCATCATTGCTGCTGGACCGTCAGCTTGTTCGTGACCGACGTCACGCCCTTCACGCTCTTCGCTGCCTCTTCCGCCTTGTCGATCTGTGCCTGGTCGGGCACCGTGCCCTCCAGCAAGATCGCGCCGCCCTTCGAGCGCACGACGAGGTTCGCCACGTCGATGCCGCCAGCCTTCGTAATTGCCTTGCGCACCGCGTAGCCGAGCTGGCGGTTCGCCTTCTTCGCGGTCTTGGCCGCGGCCTTCGGCGAGCTCGCTGCCGCAGCCGGCGCCTCGGTTGCCGCCGCGTCGCTCGACTGCGCATATACGCTGCCCGACAGACAGGCCGCCACGGCCGCAACACCCAACGCTCTCAACACGATCGACTTCATGCTATCTCCTTATGACTTCGGAACGGCCGTGCACAGTACGGCCGGATACCCCCAAAGGCGGCCGGCCCGCGCGCGAACGGGCGGGATGGCCGATGATTTCCACGGCGATGCGAGAGAGGCGACACGGGCCGGCGACCGGCGCACGCGAATGCGGGCCGGCCGGGCCGGACAGCCGCCGGCCGGACGCGCCCGGTCTATTGCGTGCCGGGTCGCGCGCGAATCGGTCGCGGCTGCGACGCACAATGTAATCCAGCGCCCGCCGAAGCGCAAAGCTTTTGACGCGCGAGCGCCCGGCGGCGGCCGGCTCGCGCGCCCGCGTCCCGCGCCGCGCCACGGCGCCGAACTCGCGCATGCCGGGCGAAACCGGGTACCATCGCCGCCAGAACCTGCATCGCGTACATCGTCCGTGACGCCCGTCATCGACGCGTCACGCCCGTGTCATCCGCCACGTCATGAAGCCAGCCCGCCCTCGCCCGCCCCGCCGCATCCTCGCCCGCTTCGTCGCGGTGTCGTGGCGCGACCTCGCGCTTTCGATCGGCCCCACCGTGCTGCTCGCGGTCGCGGCGGTCTGGCTCGCGGTCAAGCTGATCCAGCCGGCGCCGCCGTCCACGCTGGTGATTTCGTCCGGGCCGCCGGGCAGCACCTACTGGAACGCCGCGCAGAAATACAAGACGATCCTCGCGAAGAACGGCGTCACGCTCGACGTCCAGTCATCCGAAGGATCCGCGCAGAACCTCGCGCGGCTGTCGAACCCGGACGCGCCGGTCGACGTCGGCTTCGTGCAGAGCGGCATCGGCCCGAAGGAGCGCGACGAGCACCTGGTATCGCTCGGCAGCATCGGCTACGTGCCGCTCGCGATCATGTACCGCGGCCCGGTGGTCGCGCGCCTGTCCGACTTCAAGGGCAAGCGGCTCGCGCTCGGCGCGGAAGGCAGCGGCGCGCGCGAATTGAGTCTGGCGCTGCTGAAGATGAACGGCATCGTGCCGGGCGGCTCGACCGAGCTGCTGCCGACGGCCGGCGAGGACGCCGCGACCGCGCTGCTCGACGGCATGATCGACGCCGCCTTCCTGTCCGGCGACTCGACGCAGATCCCGGTGATGGCGAAGCTGTTCCGCGCGCCCGGCGTGCACGTGTACTCGTTCACGCAGGCCGAGGCGTACGCGCGGCGCTTTCCGTACCTGACCGCGATCACGCTGCCGATGGGCGTCTACGATCTCGGCCGCAACCTGCCGCCCGCCGACATCCATACGGTCGCGCCGACGATCGAGCTGGTCGCGCGCGATTCGCTGCACCCCGCGTTGTCCGACCTGCTGATCGAGGCCGCGCGCGAAGTGCACGGCCACGCGACGATCCTGCAGCACGCGGGCGAATTCCCGTCGGCCGTCACGCGCGGCTTCCCGCTGTCCGACGACGCCGCGCGCTATTACAAGTCGGGCAAGACCTTCCTGTACCGGCGGCTGCCGTTCTGGGTCGCGAGTCTCGTCGACCGGCTGCTGGTCGTCGTGGTGCCGCTGATCGTCGTGCTGATCCCCGGGCTGCGGCTGGTGCCGTCGCTGTATGGCTGGCGCGTGCGTTCACGCATCTACCGCTGGTACGGCGCGCTGATCGCGCTCGAGCGCCGCGCGCTCGGCGAGCATACGGCCGAGGAGCGCGTCCGTCTGCTCGACGAACTCGACGACATCGAGGAAGCCGTGAACCGGATGAAGATGCCGCTCGCGTATGCGGGGCAGTTCTACGTGCTGCGCGAGCACATCGGCTTCGTGCGCGAGCGGCTCACCGCGCAGGACCACGACACCGCGTCGGGCACGTCGGGCACACCCGGCGCCGGCGGCCTCGCGGCGGCGCGCGGCGGCGCGGCGGCGCCGCCTGCCGGCGAGCCCCCTCGGGCGACTCCCGGTTCCGCATGAGCGGCCGATCCGCGATCATTGCTGCATCCGCGCGGCTGCGTCCGCGCGCCGCCACGTAACATGAAGGCCGCCGCGAGGCGCACACGCCCCACTCTCTGGAGATCGCCATGACAACCGGCCTCGACACCACCCAGCCTGCCTGGTTCTTCGACTTCGTGTCGCCGTTCTCCTACCTGCTGCTCGAACAGCACGACAAGTGGCCGGACATGCCGTTCGACCCCGTCGCCGTGTCACTGCCCGACCTGCAGCGCCACTGGGGACAGCGCCCGAGCGCCGACGTGCCGGCCAAGCGCATGTTCACGTACCGCCATGCGCTGTTTCGCGCCGAACAGCTCGGCATCCGCTTCAAGATGCCGCCCGCGCATCCGTTCGACTCCGACAAGGTGCTGCGCCTCGCGATCGCGCTGCGCGCCGACATCGCGACCGTGCTGGAAATGTTCCGCTTCATCTGGCACGACGGCAACGATCCGTCGACGCCGAACGGGTTCGCCGCGCTGTGCGAGCGCGTCGGCGTCGGGCACGGCGACGAGCTGATCGAATTCGAGGAAACGAGCGCGCAGTTGCGCCGCAACACCGACGACGCGATCGCGCTCGGCGTGTTCGGCGTACCGACGTTCTGGATGAACCAGCAGCTGTTCTGGGGCGAGGACGCGCTGCCGATGGTGCTGTACTGCGCGCGCACGCCGAACTGGCTCGAGTCGCGCGAGGTCAAGCGGATCAGCACGCTGCCGAAGGGGCGCGTGTGATGGCCGGTATCACGCACCGCGACGCGTGGCTGCGGTAAGGTTACGCTTCTGCCGAATCACCGCGCACCGATGGAAGACGACGACCGTACCGCCTCGCTCGATATCTGGCTCGTGCGCGTATTGCGCACGCTGCTGCTCGAGCGCAGCGTCACGCAGGCCGCGCTGCGGCTGAACCAGACCCAGCCCGCGATCAGCACCGCGCTGCGCAAGCTGCGCGAGACGCTGAACGACCCGATTCTCGTGCGCGGCAAGTCCGGGATGGTGCCGACCGAGTATGGCGCGTCGCTGCTCGGGGCGGCGTCGCGCGCGCTGCGCGAGGTCGACTTCATCGCGACGCCGCACGGCGACTTCGACCCGTCGTCGGCGCGGCGCACGTTCCGCGTCGCCGCGCCCGACTACCTGAACGATTTCTTCATGCCGACGCTGATCGAGCGCTTTCGCGACGCGGCGCCGCATGCACATCTGGAAATCGACTCGCTGAACCCCGCGCTCGATCACGCGGAGGCGCTCGAATCGGGCGCGCTCGATCTCGTGATCGGCAACTGGCCGAAGCCCGACCCGCAGTTCGCGCGCCAGGACCTGTTCTCCGACACGATCGTGTGCCTGATGCGCGACGCGCATCCGCTCGCGCGCGAGCCGCTCACGCGCGAAGCCTACGCGGCGGCCGCGCACGTCGCGCCGACGCCGTACACCGGCGACAAGCGCAACGCGATCGAGATCGGCCTCGCGCGCGCCCGCCTCACGCGGCGGATCGTGACGACGCTGCCGTATTTCGGGATCGTGCCGCAGGTGCTGCTGCAGTCGGACCTGATCTTCACGACGACGCGCCGCTTCGCGACGCACTATGCGCAGCTGCTGCCGCTCGTCGTCGTCACGCCGCCCGTGCCGTTTCCGCGCATCAAGAGCTACCTGCTCACGCACCCGCACCCCGATCGCCCGACCGACATCGCGTGGCTGTGCGCGCTGATGCAGAGCGTGTCCGACGAGCTGACCGCCGCACGCGGCCGCAAGCGCTGACGCCGCGCGGCATTGCCTGCGCGCGACGACGCAGCGCCGGCGCTCAGGCCGTGCAGAAGGTTTCCTGCAGATGGGTCCAGCGCACGATGCCTGCCGCGTCGCGCGCGAACACGGCGGTCGCGCGACGCGCGGGCAGTTCGCCCGATGCCGCCTGCTGCGCTTCGACATAGGTGAGCACCGCGTGCGATGCGTCGGCCATCAGCACGCGGATGTCCGACAGCGCGATGCGCAGCCCCGGCTTCGCGCCGCCGAGCGTCGCGAACAGCGCGCGCGTGCCGTCGCGATCGAGCGCGCGACCGTCGGTCATGGTCATCGTGAAATCGGTGGAAAAAGCTGCGATCAGCGCATCGAGCGCCGCGGGTGAAGTATCGGTGCCGGACAGCCAGCGCTCGATGTCGACGATGCTTGCATCGAGTGCGTCGAGATAGACCTGGGGATCGGACATGGTGCCTGCACGAAATGACGCGCGGCCCGATGCCGCGCGATCCGTGCAGTGTAGGCAAAAACGCGCGGACGTGCGTCGGGCGTGCCGACCTGCGTCGTTATCCGTCGTTACCGCGCGCAGCTCACGTCGTCGTGCACGCGCCCCGCCGCGGCCGCCTTCGTGTCGGCCACCGCCATGCCCGAGCGGGCCTGCAGCAGTTCCGCGCAGACGGCCACCGCGATCGCGCCGGGCGCCTTGTCGACGATGCCCGCGATGCCGATCGGGCACACCATCTCCGCGAGCCGCGCCGGATCGACGCCGCGCGCCGCGAGCCGGCGTTCGAACTTCACGCGCTTGGTGCGCGAACCGATCATCCCGAAGTACGCGAAGTCGCGCCGCCGCATGATCTGCGCGGCGAGCGAGAAATCGAGCGCGTGGTTGTGCGTCATCACGAGGAAGTACGCGCCGGGCGGCGCCGCGTCGACGACGGCCTCCGGCGTGTCGGTCGGCTCCGGCTGCACGTTCGGCGGACATTCGTCCGGGAACAGTTCGTCGCGCGTGTCGACCCACTGCACGACGCACGGCAGTGCGCCGAGCAGCGTGACGAGCGCATGACCGACGTGCCCCGCGCCGAACAGCACGATGTGCATCGGTGGCGGCGCGGCATTCGCGCGGGGGCGCCGGCCGGTGCCCGGCGCGAACGTCCGTATCGGCGACGCCGCGTTGCCGCACGCGCCGTCGCAACCGGCGGCGGGCGCATGCGACGCAGCATGCGGCGGGCGCAGTGAGCCGGCGGGCCGTTTCATGTCAGCCTGCCCGCGCGGCGCTCGCCGCGCGCACCGCATTCACCGCACGCAGGATCGACTCGCCGGTGGCCGGCGCGTCGAGCGGCGGATTCACCCGGTAGTCGCCGACCGCGGCAATCGCGTCGCGCACCGCGAAGAACACCGAGAACGGCAGCAACAACGGCGGTTCGCCGACGGCCTTCGACCGGTGGATGCTGTCCTCGACGTTGCGGTTCTGGAACAGCCGCACGTTGAACTCGGGCGGCGTGTCGTTGACGGTCGGAATCTTGTACGTGGACGGCGCGTGCGTCATCAGCTTGCCGCCCGCGTTCCACCACAGCTCCTCGGTCGTGAGCCAGCCCATCCCCTGGATGAACGCGCCTTCGACCTGGCCGATGTCGAGCGCCGGGTTCAGCGAAGCGCCCACGTCGTGCAGCGCGTCGACGCGCAGCGTGCGCATCTCGCCCGTCAGCGTGTCGATCACGACTTCCGACACGGCCGCGCCGTACGAGTAGTAGTAGAACGGCCGCCCCTGCAGCTTCGACTGATCCCAGTACAGCTTCGGCGTCGCGTAGAACCCGTCGGACCACAGCTGCACGCGCGCGAGATACGCCTTCGCGACCACCTCGCCGAACGGCACGCTCGCGCCGCCGATCCAGACGAAGTCGTTGCCGAATTTCACGTCGGCCGCGTCGACCTTGCCGTCGCCGAACTGCTTCGCCGCGAACGCCGCGAGGCGCTCGCGCAGCTGGCGCGCCGCATCCTGCGCGGCCTTGCCGTTCAGGTCGGAGCCCGTCGACGCGGCCGTCGCGGACGTGTTCGCGACCTTGCTCGTGTCGGTCGCCGTCACGCGGATCCGGCCGAAGCGGATGCCGAGCTCGTGCGCGACCACCTGCGCGACCTTCGTGTTGAGCCCCTGCCCCATCTCCGTGCCGCCGTGGTTCACGAGCACCGAGCCGTCGGTATAGATGTGCACCAGCGCGCCGGCCTGATTGAAGTGCGTGACGTTGAACGCGATGCCGAACTTCACCGGCGTGAGCGCGATGCCCTTCTTCAGCACCGCGTTGCGTGCGTTGAATTCGCGCACGCCCGCGCGCCGTGCGCGGTAATCGCTCGTCGTCTCGAGTTCGCCGAGCAGTTCGTGCAGCACGTTGTCCTCGACCGTCTGCCCGTAAGGCGTCACGTTGCGTTCGGTCTTGCCGTACAGGTTCGCGTAGCGCACGTCGAGCGGATCGCGGCCGAGCGAGCGCGCGATGTCGTCGAGGATGTACTCGATCGCGAACGCGCCCTGCGGGCCGCCGAAACCGCGGAACGCGGTGTTCGACTGCGTGTTGGTCTTGCCGCAGTAGCCGGCGATGGCGACGTCGCCGAGCCAGTACGCGTTGTCGAAATGGCATACCGCGCGCGTCATCACCGGGCCCGACAGGTCCGCCGAGAAGCCGCAGCGCGACGTCATGTCGAGGGCGACGCCGTCGAGGCGGCCGTCGTCGTCGTAGCCGACGTCGAAGCGGTAGTGGAAGTCGTGCCGCTTGCCGGTGATCATCATGTCGTCGTCGCGGTCGGGGCGCAGCTTCACCGGGCACAGCAGCTTCCACGCGGCGAGCGCCGCGCAGCACGCGAACAGGCCCGACTGCGATTCCTTGCCGCCGAACCCGCCGCCCATCCGGCGGCATTCGACCAGCACGTTGTGCGACGCGACGCCGAGCACGTGCGCGACGAGGTGCTGCATCTCGCTTGGGTGCTGCGTCGAGCAGTACACGTGCATCCCGTCGTCGTCCTTCGGCACCGCGTAGGCAATCTGCCCTTCCAGGTAGAACTGCTCCTGGCCGCCGAGCAGCATCTCGCCCGACTCGCGATGCGGCGCGGCGGCCAGACGCGCGGCCGCGTCGCCGCGCGCGAGCTTCAGCGGCGGGATCACGTAGGTTTCGGCCTTGCGCGCATCCTGCGCGGTCAGGATCGCGGGCAGCTCCTCGTAGTCGACCTGCGCGCGGCGCGCGGCGAGCCGCGCGATTTCGTGCGATGTGGCGACAACGATGAACATCGGCTGGCCGACGAATTGCACGATGCCCTTCGCGAGCACCGGGTCGTCGTGGATGATCGGGCCGCAGTCGTTCACGCCGGGGATGTCGTCGGCCGTGAACACGGCGACGACGCCAGGCGTCGCGCGCACCGCGTCGAAGTTCATCGACAGGATCTTCGCGTGCGGCTTCGCGGACAACCCGAGCGCCGCGTGCAGCGTGCCCGCGACGAGCGGGATGTCGTCGGTGTAGGTCGCGCGCCCGCTCACGTGCAGGTGCGCGGATTCGTGCGCGCGCGAGACGTGCACCTGCGCGGCGTCGGCCTGCGGGTCGAGGGTGTTCAGGAACGGTTCTGCTTGCTGGTTCATGTTCGGTGTTCTCCCTCGTCAGACGCGCGCCGCGTCGTTGGCAACTTCGGCGGCCACTTCACGCACGTTCAGCGCCTGCGGCGGCAGCGGGTCGTGCGGGCGCGTCTCCAGCCAGAATCGGTACATCAGGTTCTTCGCGGTATCGAGGCGATACGCGCTCGTCGCACGCATGTCGGTGAGCGGCTGGTAGTCGCGCTCGAGCGCCTGCATCGCGGCCTGCGCGGTGGCTTCGTGCCATGGCGCGCCGTCGAGCAGGCTTTCCGTGTGCGTCGCGCGCTTCGGCGTCGCGGCCATCCCGCCGAACGCGATGCGCGGCTCGCGGATCAGTTCGCCGTCCGCGATGAACGCGAACGCCGCGCACACCGCCGAAATGTCGGAGTCGAACCGCTTCGACAGCTTGTACGTCCGGAACTGCAGCTTCGCGCGCGCGCCGGTGCGGGTCGGCACCTTCAGGCCGACGACGAATTCGTGCGGCGCCATGTCCTTTTGCTGATAGCCGGTGTAGAGCGCCTCGAGCGGCAGTTCGCGCACCGTGTCGCCGCCGCGCAGCACGACCCGCGCGCCGAGCGCGATCAGGCCCGGCATCGAGTCGCCGATCGGCGAACCGTTCGCGACGTTGCCGCCGATCGTCCCCGCGTTGCGGATCGGCAGCGACGCGAAGCGCTTCCACATTTCGGTCAGTTCGGGATACGTGCCGGCGAGCGCCGCATACCCGTTCTCGACCGTCACGCCCGCGCCGATCTCGATCCAGTCGTCGCCGTGCACGACGTTCTGCAATTCGGCGATCTGGCCGACGTAGATCAGGTCGTCCAGACGGCGCATCTGCTTGGTGACCCACAGGCCGATGTCGGTGCTGCCGGCGAGGATCCGCGCGGCGGGACGCTCGGCCTTGAGCGCGGCCAGCGCGTCGAGCGTGCGCGGTGCCGCGAAGCGCGCGCCGTCGGGCGTCGTGTAGTCGAACGTGTCGTCGCGCTCGAGCGACGCGAGCGTACGAGCGAGCGTGGCCGTGTCGACCGGCGCGGTGGACGCCGGCGCACCTTCGCCGGTCGCATCGAACATCTGCACGGCCGCGTCGACGATCGGACGGTAGCCGGTGCAGCGGCACAGGTTGCCGGTCAGCGCATCGGCGATCTCGGTGCGCGTCGGCACGTCCTTCGCCTTCGCGCACGCGCTGCCGCAGCCTTCGTGGCCATGCTTCTCGTACAGCGCCCACATCGACATCACGAAACCGGGTGTGCAGAACCCGCATTGCGACCCGTGGCAATCGACCATCGCCTGCTGCACCGGATGCAGCGAACCGTCCGGCTGGCGCAGGTCTTCCACCGTCAGCAGCGCCTTGCCGTCGAGCGTCGGCAGGAACTGGATGCAGGCGTTGACGGCCTTGAACGCGACGGTGCCCGCGTCGGTCAGCTCGCCGACGACGACCGTGCACGCACCGCAGTCGCCTTCCGCGCAGCCTTCCTTGGTGCCGGTGCAGTGCGCGTCCTCGCGCAGATACTGCAGCACGGTGCGGGTGACGTCCGCGCCGCTGACTTCGCGGACCGCGTGACGATGGTAGAAGCGGATCGGCTCACTCATGTCTCGTTCGTTCTTCAAGTGGGGGCAAGGCGGCCTGCGCGGGGCGCTCGACCGACGTTTCTCTGACAGTTTGCACGCTATCACCATCAAATTCCGCAACCCATAGCCCATCACGCATGGGGCCCATATAACTGTCGCGATATGGGCATCGAGGCCGCCCGACGGGCGGCGTGCGCCTTGCTCCATCTGGATTCCGGGCTTGCCGGCGCCGCGCCGTCAGCGATTCTTCGGCAACGGAAACGGGGCGCGATTAACTAAATGGTCCCTGCGGGAAAACCGGTTCCATGGGAAAATCCCGATTCCGTTTTTCGCCGTCTTCCGTTCCGTTTCGCCCATTCGATCCGACCCCATGTCCACCGATTCCGCCACATCGCCGCGCAGCGGGTTTGCCGTCACGCTGCAAATCGTGTCCGTCGTCTGCTTCACGTTCATCTGCTACCTGACCATCGGCCTGCCGCTCGCCGTGCTGCCGGGCTTCGTCCACGACGACCTCGGCTTTTCCGCGATCGTCGCGGGCGGCGCGATCAGCGTCCAGTATTTCGCGACGCTCGCGTCGCGCCCGCTCGCCGGGCGCTTCGCCGACACGCTCGGGCCGAAGCAGACGGTGCTGCGCGGGCTGATCGGCTGCGGCGTGTCGGGCGTGCTGCTGCTCGTCGCGCTGCTGCTGGCCCACTGGCCGGTCGCGAGCCTCGTGCTGCTGGTCGCGAGCCGGCTCGTGCTCGGCGTCGGCGAGAGCCTGTGCGGCACCGGCGCGATCCTGTGGGGCATCGGGCGGGTCGGCGTCGCGCACAACGCCAAAGTGATCTCGTGGAACGGCATCGCGACCTACGGCGCGCTCGCGCTCGGCGCGCCGGTCGGCGTCGCGATCGCGCATACGCTGAATCCGGCGCTGATCGGCGTGATCGTGATCGCGCTCGCCGCGACCGGCTTTTATCTCGCACGCCTGATCGATTCCGTGCCGCTCGTGCACGGCGAACGGATGTCGTATGCGAGCGTGTTCACGCGCGTGCTGCCGCACGGCCTCGGTCTCGCGCTCGGCTCCGCCGGCTTCGGCTCGATCGCGACCTTCGTCACGCTGTACTACGCAGCGCGCCACTGGCCGAACGCCGCGCTGTCGCTGACCGTGTTCGGCACGCTGTTCATCGGCGCGCGCCTGCTGTTCGCGAACACGATCAAGACTTACGGCGGCTTCCGCGTCGCGATCGTGTCGTTCGCGTTCGAATGCTCGGGCCTCGTGCTGCTGTGGCTCGCGCCCGTGCCGCACGTCGCGCTCGTCGGCGCCGCGCTGACCGGCTTCGGCTTCGCGCTGATCTTCCCGGCGCTCGGCGTCGAGGCGGTCGCGCTGGTGCCGCCGGCAAGCCGCGGCGCGGCGCTGTCCGCGTATTCGGTGTTCCTCGACCTGTCGCTCGGCATCACGGGCCCGCTCGCAGGCTATGTGGCCGGTGAGTTCGGCTATCCGCAGGTGTTCCTGTTCGCGGCGGTGGCCGCAGCGGCGGGCGTCGCGCTGTCGATGATGCTGTACCAGCGGCAGGCGCGGGTCGCGGGGAGCCGCGCGGCGGCTTGAGCGAGCCGCTCGCCGGCCGGCCAGGCGGCCGCTGCCCTGGCGGCCCAAAGGAAAACGCCCGCATCGCGCGGGCGTTTTTTGTTTCCGGCGGCGACCTCGGCGGCCGCCCCGGTCAGGCCGTGCGCAGGAACAACCGGCGCGTCAGGTCGAACGCGACGAGATTGCCGGCCAGCACGAGCAGCAGCCCGAGCACCGCGAGCGGCGACCACTGATAGCCCTCGAAGACCGTCGACACGGCCAGCGCGACTATCGGGAACAGCACCGTGCAGTACGCGGCGCGCTCGGGCCCGATCCGTCCGACGAGCGTCAGGTAGGCCGTGAACCCGATCACCGAGCCCGGCACGGCCAGATAGAGAAGCGCGCCGAGATAACGCGGACTCGGGTCGATCATGAACGGCAGCCCGGCCACCGCACTGCCGATCGTCAGGATCGCCGCGCCGATCAGCATCGCCCAGCCGTTGGTCGCGAGCGGGTGCAGGCCCATCGACTGCATCCGGCTCGACAGCAGGTTGCCGGCCGAGAAGCACATCGTGCCCGCGAACGCGATCGCGAGGCCCGTCCAGGTCGCGTGATCGTCGAGGTGACCGGCCATCTGCTGCCAGAACAGGCATGCGATGCCGGTCAGCCCGAGCAGCGCGCCGGCGATCGCGGACGGCCGCAGCGGGCGGCCCATGAACAGCCGGCCGTTGATCGAGTTCAGCAGCGGCGCGGTCGAGAAGATCACGGCGACGAGGCCGCTCGGCACGACCTGCTCCGAATAGTAGAAGCACAGGAAATTCAGGCAGAACAGCGCGAAGCCTTGGGCGACGAGGTAGCGCCACGCCTCGCGCGGCGGGCGCACCGGCCGGCGCATCACGCGCAGCAGCGCGAACAGCACGGCGGCCGCGAGCCAGAAGCGCCACGCGATCGACACGGGCGGCGGCACGGCGCCGAGCTGCCATTTGATCGCGATCCAGGTGGTGCCCCAGATCAGCACGGTGACGAAATAAAGCGACAGGTTCATGGCGGCAACGAAGCGGAACGAGTGAAACGGACTCCGACTGTGCCGCCACCCTGCCGGCGCGGATTGTCCGGAATTGCGGTCTTTTTCGGGCGTCCGCACGGCGCGCTTCGCGCGCGCTTATACTCGCCCCATCATGAGTTCGCCCCTGTACGCCCCGCCCGCCGACCACGCGGCCGCCCTTGCCGGCGGTGCGATGCCGTTCGGCCTGCAGTCGGTGTGCCGCACGCTCGCCGAGGCGAACGCGACGCTCGAACGCTTCGCGTGGCTCGGCGACCATCTCGCGATCGCCGAATGGACGCGCATCACCGACGAAAGCGAGACGATCTACGAACAGCCCGGCCACCACACGCTGTCGTGCTATCTCGACGGCGGCTACCGGACGGAGCGCGAACGCGTGCCGCGCTACGGCGCGCCGAGCCTGCTGTGCGCGCTGCCGGGCGACCATGAATCGCGCTGGTGGGTGCGCGGCGAGATGCACTTCATCCACCTGTACTTCCTGCCCGAGCACTTCACGCAGCGCGCGATCCGCGAGCTCGATCGCGAGCCGCGCGAGCTGAAGCTGGCCGACCGCACCTATTTCGAGGATGCGCGCGTCGCGGCGCAGTTCCGTTCGCTCGCGCTCGAACGCTGGGACGATGCCGACGGACGGCTGCGCGTGAACGAAGCCGCGCACGACGTGCTGAGCCTGCTGCTGCGCGGCCAGAGCACGACGCGCACCGATGTGCCGTTCCGCGGCGGGCTCGCGCCGGCCGTGCGCCGCCGCGTGCGCGACTATATCGACAGCTACCTGTCGCAGCCGCTGACGCTCGGCGAACTGGCGAACGTCGCCGCGCTGTCCGAATACCATTTCTCGCGGATGTTCAGGCTGTCGTTCGGCCGCGCGCCGCACGCGTGGGTGGCCGAGCAGCGGCTTGCGCGGGCGCGACTGCTGCTGCGCACGACGACGCTACCGCTCGCGCAGGTCGCGGCCGAATGCGGCTACGCGAACGCCGGCCACTTCAGCCATCGCTTTCGCGACGCGCACGGCACGACGCCGAACGCGTACCGGCGCGCGATGCAGGGCGGCTGAACGCCACGCGCCCCGGCCGTCGACGAGGCGGCTTCGTGCAGCGCACCCGCCTCGCCACTCTCGGCTCTCCGCTTACGTACCGCGCCGCGACAGTTCCTGCTCGAGCGCGGCCACGCCGGCCGGCAGGTCGACCGGCACCTTCAGGTCGTCCATCGTGCGGCCGAACGCATGCAGCGTGCGGAACAGGTTGTGTTCGCGGCACTGTTCGCCCATCTGCCCGATCCGCACGATCGGCAGCCCGAACGAGCCCGAAATCTCGACCTGGTACTGCTTCGAGATATGGCCGCACACCATCCCCGGCGTGAGCCCTTCGGGCGTCTCGATCCCGACCACCGAGTTGAGCCGGCAGTCCTTCGGCGCATAGAGCGTGAGCCCCATCGCCTCGACGCCCGCCTGCAGCGCGAGCGAGCAGCGCAGATGGCGCGCGAAGCGGCTTTCGAGCGTCTCCGCGCAGACGAGCCGCAGCGCCTCGTGCAGCGCGAGCACGCCCGACACCGGCGCCGTGTAGTGGTAGCCCGCGTTGTGCCAGAAGTTCTCCGCGAGCGCCATGTCGAGGCACCAGTGCGCGTTCGGTTCCGGACGCTGCTTCATGCGCTCCCAGGCGGCGTCGGAGAATGCGATCAGCGACACACCGGGGATCGACGACAGCCCCTTCTGGCCGCCCGTGATCACCGCGTCGATGCCCCATGCGTCCATCTCGAGCGGCATCGTCGACAGCGTGCACACCGCGTCGACCACGACCAGCGCGCCGGCCGCCTTCGCGAGCGCGGCGATGTCGCGCAGATCGCGATTCCACACGGTGTTCGACGTCTCGCCCTGCACGATCGTGACGATTTCGGGCCGCTCGCGCGCGATCGCGTCCGCGATTTCGTCGAGGCTCGCGACCGCGCGGTCGGCCACCTCGAGCGTGGCGACGTCGGCGCCGACGCGCGTGGCCATCTCGGCCATCCGCGCGCTGAAGAAGCCGTTGCGGATCGACAGCACGCGCGTGCCGCGCCACGCGAGGTTCGAAATCGCCATCTCCATCGCGGCGGAGCCGGGGCCGGCCACGCCGAGCACCCACTTCGAGCGGGTCTGGAATACGTAGCGCGCCATCTCCTTCACCTGCTCGATGATCTTCGCCATCGTCGCGCCGAGGTGGTTGATCACGATCGTGTTCGCCTTCGCGACGGCGGCCGGGATCGGGACCGGGCCGGCCCCCATCATCAGCAGCGGTTCTTCGGGCAGGATCGCGTCGAGCGGCACGACGACGGGACAGGGAATCGGCGAGTAATCGATGGACATGGCAGGTCAAGGAGGAAGGAAGAAAACGCTCGGACATCGTTCGCCGCACGGCATGGCGAACTGATCGATCATTCCGCGTTCCGCGCCCGCGCGCAAGAGGCACGCGCCGCCGGACAGCGCGACGCTGGCCCGGTCGACGGACCGGGCCAGCCGGCCGCGCCTGCGCCGCATGAGCGGATTTCGTCATGCCGCGGCATTGCCGTGCGGATGCGTAACGGTTCCATCCGCAGTTCGATGTCCGCGATTTTCTCGCGCAGTATGGCGACGCGCTCCGGATGCCCGCGTTCTGCACGATACATGCATCGGCCGGAATACCGGCCATCACGATAAAAATCGCGCGGGATGGAATCGGTCCACGAAAACCGGGCCCGGTAAAAAAACATCCATTATCGCGGCATCAATTGGTGAGCGATTTCACCCATTACCGCGCCGGGCCACACACGATCACGCGTAATGCATTGATTTAAATTGACAATATTCAAACCACCGGCAGTTTCACTCAATTCACTTCCGGCTATCCCCCGCATACACACACGACACTGCCCCGCTAAATCGATACCCGCGATTTCGATTTTACGCAACCCGCCCTTTTTCTCAGGTTGACGGATATCGGTTCTGTAATGAACAATCGTCTGCAGAATCGAAAACCGATTTTTCGATACGGGCCGGAACCCCGGTGTCACGCGACGGTTTTCCAGGTCGCGCAACGAAAAATCACAACCAAAATCAATCAACCGGGCCAGAAATCCGCGAGCCATGAACCAGATTCAGACCATGCGTGTGTTTGTCTGCGTCGCCGAACAGCAGAGCTTCCGGCGCGCGGCGCACCATCTAGGCGTGTCCAATGCGCTCGTCACGCGCTCGATCGCGATGCTCGAGTCTCACCTGAACACGCGGTTGATCCACCGCACCACGCGCAACCTGTCGCTGACCGAGGCCGGCCTGCGCTACCTCGACGGCTGCCGTGCGCTGCTCGAGGAATTCGACCACCTCGAGGCCTCCGTCGCGCATGCTGTGCGCGAGCCCGCCGGCACGCTGCGCGTCGTCGCGTCGGGCCTGCTGTCGCCGCTGGCGCTCACGCCGCTCGTCAGCAGTTTCCGGCATCGCTACCCCGAACTGCGCGTGCAGCTCACCGTCGCCGAAGGGCCGCTCGACGTGCTCGATTCCGGCTACGACGTCGGCATCGCGACGGGCAACCGGCTCGACGGCAACCCGACCCTGATCGGCCACGCACTCGCGCCGAGCCCGTTCGTCGCCTGCGCGGCGCCCGCGTATCTCGAACGCCGCGGCGAGCCGCGCGCACCCGACGACCTGCCGGGCCACGACTGGGTCGCGCTCGCGCCGCACCAGCATGCGCCCGCGTGGCGGCTGGTCGGCCACGACGGCGTCACGCATTCGATCACGGTGCGCCCGACCTGCACGGTCAACCAGTTGGCGCTCGTGCAGGCGGCGGCCGTCGCCGGGTCCGGCATCGCGGTGCTGCCCGAGCCGAGCATCGCCGACGCGCTCGCCGCCGGCACGCTCGTGCGGCTGCTGCCCGCCTACCGGATCGACGACCCGGACGCGCAACTGTCGCTCGTCTACCCGAACCGCCAGTACGTGCCGGCCCGCACGCGCAGCTTCGTCGAGCATGCGCTCGAGCACTTCGGCGCGCAGGGGGCCCGCGAGCGGACCGGTTACGGTTTCCTGCGCACGCCCGATCGCGCCGACATCGTCACCGGTCGGCAGACGGGCCTGCAGTAAACTGCACGCGACAGCCATCGGAGGTGCAGCGTGCGTGTGATCCTGTTCAGCAGCCGGCAGTACGACGACGAATCGTTTACCGCCGCCAACCGGCAATTCGGCTATCGGCTGCACTTCCAGCCGTCGCACCTCGACGCGGAAACCGCGATCCTCGCGCACGGCTACGAGGTCGTGTGTCCGTTCGTCAACGACACCGTCGACGCGGCCGTGCTCGAACGGCTCGCCGACGGCGGCACGCGCCTGATCGCGCTGCGCTCGGCGGGTTTCAACCACGTCGACCTGGCGACCGCCGAGCGGCTCGGCATCGCCGTCGTGCGCGTGCCGGCGTACTCGCCGCATGCGGTTGCCGAACACGCGATCGCGCTGATCCTCGCACTCAACCGCCGGCTGCCGCGCGCGGTCGCACGCACGCGCGAAGGCGACTTCTCGCTGAACGGCCTGCTCGGCTTCGACCTGCACGGCAAGACCGTCGGCGTGATCGGCACCGGCCTGATCGGCAGCGTGTTCGCGAAGATCATGATGGGCTTCGGGATGCACGTGCTCGCGCACTCGATGCCGCCTTACGACGACGAATTGATCGCGTTCGGCGCGCGCTACGTCGAGCTCGACGAGCTGCTGCACCAATCGGACATCGTCAGCCTGCACTGCCCGCTGCTGCCGTCGACGCACCATCTGATCAACGCGCAGACGCTCGCGCGGATGAAGCACGGCGCGATGCTGATCAACACCGGCCGCGGCGGCCTCGTCGACGCGCAGGCGCTGGTCGACGCGCTCAAGAGCGGGCAGCTCGGCCATCTCGGGCTCGACGTGTACGAAGAGGAAAGCGGCCTGTTCTTCGAGGATCACTCCGACCTGCCGCTGCAGGACGACGTCCTCGCGCGCCTGCTGACGTTCCCGAACGTGATCGTCACGTCGCACCAGGCGTTCTTCACGCGCGAGGCGCTCGCCGAGATCGCGCATACGACACTGCTGAACATCGAGGCGTGGCACGCCGGCACGCCGACCAACGTCGTCACGACGGGGCGCTGATCCACGGCGCGCGGCGCACGCGATCCGTCAACGATTCGTCATTTTGTTTTGACTGATGTAACGCCGCGCGGCCGGCGTCTGCTATCGTTGCGCCGACTTCCCCCTTGCTTCTGCCGCTCATGCGTTTCGACGACTCCGCCATTGCCGCGGTCTACCGCGCCATCTTCGAACGGCGCGACATGCGCCACTTCACGCCGGCGCCCGTCGATCCGGCCACGCTCGCGCGGCTCCTGCGCGCCGCGCACCACGCGCCGAGCGTCGGTTTCATGCAGCCGTGGCGCTTCATCCGCATCACCGATCCCGCGCTGCGCACCGCGATCCACGCGCTGGTCGAGGCCGAGCGCCGCGCGACCGCCGACGCGCTCGGCGAGCGGCAGGACGAATTCATGCGGCTGAAGGTCGAAGGCGTGCGCGAATGCGGCGAGTTGCTGGTCGTCGCGCTGACCGACGATCGCGAGCGCCATGTATTCGGCCGCCGCACGCTGCCGGAGATGGACCTCGCGTCCGCCGCCTGCGCGATCCAGAACATGTGGCTCGCCGCGCGCGCCGAAGGGCTCGGGATGGGCTGGGTGTCGCTGTTCGACGTCGACGCGCTGCGCACGCTGCTCGGCATGCCGGCCGGCGCGAAGCCGATCGCCGTGCTGTGCGTCGGGCACGTCGATGCGTTCTATGCGAAGCCGATGCTCGAGGAGGAGCGCTGGGCCGCGCGGATACCGATCGAGGCATGCCTGTTCGAAAACGGGTGGGACGCACCGGCGACGCAAACCGCCGATTGCACGGCAAACGCCGGCACGACAGGCGGATCGTCGCCGTCGTCATCGCCATCGCCGTCGCCCGAGGCAGCCGTACCGGGCGACCGCTCCGACTCGACGCCAGCCGGCGCCCTGCCCGAGCGTTAATCGAACCCGCGGCGCGCGAAAAGCGCCGCTCCACCGGCGTCGCTCCGACCCGAATTTTTCCGCGCCACCGACGTCGGACATCGTCCAATCCCACACTGTGACGCGCTGCGGCTGCTACCGCGTCGCACGCCGGCAACATCCGTTTTGGCCCCGAGCATAGGGGTTTTCACTGAAGTAGAATCGCGGCTGATGTCCCCCCGCCCCGCCCGCCGCGCGCATCCCGCGCCGGCCTCGGGCCGCGGCCTTTCCGTAGCCCACCGCGATGCCATTACCTCTTTTCGCCCTTGCCGTCGCCGCATTTGGAATCGGTACCACCGAGTTCGTGATCATGGGGCTGCTGCCCAACGTCGCCCGCGACCTCGGCGTGTCGATCCCGGCCGCCGGGATGCTCGTGTCGGGCTACGCGCTCGGCGTGACGATCGGCGCGCCGATCCTCGCGATCGTCACCGCGAGAATGCCGCGCAAGCGCGCGCTGATGGGCCTGATCGGGCTGTTCATCGCGGGCAACCTGTTCTGCGCGATCGCGCCCGGCTACGCGGTGCTGATGGCCGCGCGCGTCGTCACCGCGTTCTGCCACGGGGCGTTCTTCGGGATCGGTTCGGTGGTCGCGAGCAACCTCGTCGCGCCGAACCGGCGCGCGCAGGCGATCGCGCTGATGTTCACCGGCCTCACGCTCGCGAACGTGCTCGGCGTGCCGCTCGGCACCGCGCTCGGTCAGGCCTGGGGCTGGCGCGCGACGTTCTGGGCGGTCACCGGCATCGGCATCGCCGCGGCCGCCGCGCTCGCGGTGTGCCTGCCAAGGAACCTCGCGATGCCCGACACCAGCATCACGCGAGAATTCAGCGTGCTGAAGCATCCGCAGGTGCTGATGGTGCTTGGCATCAGCGTGCTGGCGTCCGCGAGCCTGTTCAGCGTGTTCACGTACATCACGCCGATCCTCGAGGACGTGACGGGCTTCTCGCCGCGCCAGGTCACCTATGTGCTGCTGTTGTTCGGTCTCGGCCTGACGGTCGGCGGCACGCTCGGCGGCAAGCTCGCCGACTGGCGCCGGATGCCGTCGCTGATCGCGACGCTCGCGCTGATCGGCATCGTCCTCGCGCTGTTCGCGGGCACGATGCACCTGCCGTTCGCGGCGCTCGCGACGATCTTCGTGTGGGGCATCCTCGCGTTCGCGATCGTGCCGCCGCTGCAGATCCTGATCGTCGATCGCGCGAGCGACGCGCCGAACCTCGCGTCGACGCTGAACCAGGGCGCGTTCAACCTCGGCAACGCGACGGGCGCCTGGCTCGGCGGGATGGCGATCGGCTCCGGCGTGTCGCTCGTGAACCTGCCGTGGGTCGGTGCCGCGATGGCGGTCGCCGCGCTCGCGCTCACGCTGTGGTCGGCGTCGCTCGAGCGCCGTCCGGTGAGCGGGCCGACCGGATACGTGTGACGCGCGCGCAGCGGCGATGCGTGTCGGTGCGGCGGCCGGGCCGCGTGCCGCAGCGTTCGTTGCGCGCGCAACGCCATGCGAACCTGATGGCCTTCATGGACCTTTCAGGGTCCGCGGTGTAGCATCGCGGCCGATGAAAGCCATTCTCAATCGTGATTTCCTCGCGCTGATCCTGAGCGTCGCGGTCGTCGGTCTCGGCACCGGCGCGACGATGCCGCTCACCGCGCTCGCCCTGACCGAAGCCGGACACGGCACCAACGTCGTCGGCATGCTGACGGCCGCGCAGGCCCTGGGTGGCCTCGCGATCGTCCCGTTCGTCACCGCGCTCGCGCGGCGCATCGGCTCGCGCCGCGCGATCGTCGTGTCGGTCGTGCTGCTCGCGACGGCCACGGCGCTGATGCAGTTCACGTCGAACCTGATCGTATGGGGCGTGCTGCGCGTGCTGTGCGGTGCGGCGCTGATGCTGCTGTTCACGATCGGCGAGGCATGGGTCAACCAGCTCGCCGACGATTCGACGCGCGGCCGCGTGGTCGCGATCTACGCGACCAACTTCACGCTGTTCCAGATGGCGGGCCCCGTGCTCGTCAGCCAGATCGCCGGCGCGACGAGCATCCGCTTCGCGCTGTGCGGCGCATTGTTCCTGCTCGCGCTGCCGACGCTCGCGACGATCCGTCGCGCGCCGCTCGCCGGCGACGACGCGCATCACGCAGCGCACGACAGCTGGCTCGCCGTGCTGCCGCGCATGCCCGCGCTGATCATCGGCACCGGCTTCTTCGCGCTGTTCGATACGCTCGCGCTGTCGCTGCTGCCGCTCTATGCGATGGATCACGGCGTCGCGAGCGCGACCGCCGTGCTGCTCGCGTCGATCATGCTGTTCGGCGATACCGCGATGCAGTTCCCGATCGGCTGGCTCGCGGACAAGCTCGGCCGCGAACGCGTGCACCTCGGCGCCGGATGGATCGTGCTCGCGGGCCTGCCGCTGCTGCCGTTCGTGATCGCGAACCCGTGGCTGTGCTGGCCGTTGCTGTTCGTGCTGGGCGCGGCGGCAGGCAGCATCTACACGCTGTCGCTCGTCGCATGCGGCGAACGCTTTCGCGGCGCGGCGCTCGTCACCGCGAGCTCGCTCGTGTCGGCATCGTGGAGCGCCGCGAGCTTCGGCGGTCCGCTGGTCGCCGGCGCGTTGATGGAGCAACTGGGCAGCAACGCGCTGATCGGCGTGCTGGTCGTCTGCGTCGCCGCGTTCGTCGCGGCCGCGCTGTGGGAACGACGCGTCGCGTTGCAGCGCGCGGTCTGACGCCGACGCAGATGTCGGCGCCGACGCTCGTGCGCGGCGTCACGCACCGGCGCTTGCGTACCGCCGCCCGCCACCCGCCGCCGAAATGAAAACGGCCCGCGCAATGCGGGCCGCCCTCGCCTTCCGGACTACGCGTAACGAGTCGCGGTGCAGTCCGTCATACGCTGCGCGCCGGCAGGATCTTGCCGGCACATGCGCCGAAACCGACACGATAGCCGTCGCCCTGGCACCAGCCCGCGAGCGTGAGCTCGTCGCCGTCCTCGATGAACGCGCGGCTGCCGCCACCGTTCAGCGCGAGCGGCTCCTTGCCGTTCCACGTCAGTTCGAGCAGGCTGCCGAACGAGTCCTTCGTCGGCCCGCTGATCGTGCCCGATCCCATCAGGTCGCCGACGCGCGTGTTGCAGCCCGCGACCGTGTGATGCGCGAGCTGCTGCGCCATCGTCCAGTACATGTGCTTGAAGTTGGTGCGGCAGATCGACGTCGCTTCGGCGGCACCCTCCGCGCGCAGCGTCACTTCGAGCGCGATGTCGAACGCATGCTTGCCCGCGTGCCGCAGATACGCGAGCGGCTGCGGCGACTGTTCGGGCTGCTCGACGCGAAACGGTTCGAGCGCGTCGAGCGTGACGATCCACGGCGAGATCGTCGTCGCGAAGGTCTTCGCATTGAACGGGCCGAGCGGCACGTATTCCCACTGCTGGATGTCGCGCGCGCTCCAGTCGTTCAGCAGCACCATCCCGAAGATATGCGCTTCGGCATCCTCGCAGGCGATCGGCTCGCCGAGCGCGTTGCCGCGGCCGACGATGAAGCCCGTCTCCAGCTCGATGTCGAGCTTGCGGCATGCGCCGAACACTGGACGTTCCTGGTCGGGCAGCTTCAATTGGCCGTTCGGGCGCCGCACCGGCGTGCCGCTCACGACCACCGACGACGCGCGGCCGTTGTAGCCGATCGGCATCTCCGACCAGTTCGGCAGCAGTGCATTCTTCGGATCGCGAAACATTGATCCGACGTTGGTCGCATGCTCTTTCGACGAATAGAAATCGGTATAGCCGGGAATGTCGACCGGCAGGTGCAGCGTCGCGTCGCGCTGCGCGACGAGCACGTTCGCGCGCAGCGCGGCGTCATCGCGCAGCCGCGCGTCGTCGCGCGAGAACAGGTTCGACAGCTGCACGCGCACGCTGCGCCATGCGTCGCGGCCGAGCGCGATGAACGGGTTGAGCGTCGGCGCGGCGAAGACGTCGGCGCCGGCCGGCAGCGTCACGAGGCCCGCACGCGCGAGCGCGGCGAGGTCTACGATCTGGTCGCCGAGCGCGACGCCCGCGCGGCGCGCCGGTTGCTTCGCATCGCTGAATATCCCGAACGGCAGGTTCTGGATCGGGAAATCGCAGGCGGGATCGTTCGCCGTCTCGACCCAGCTCTTGCGGGCCGGGTCGAGCGTCGCGCGCCAGTCTTGGGTATCGCTCATCGTTGCTCCGGATTGAAGTGTTTCTTGATGCCTTGCCAGCATTCGAAGTAGTCGGCCTGCAGCTGCGCGGTGTCGAGCGCATAGCGCGTCGGCCGGATCAGCGTGCGGGTCTCGAACATGAACGCCATCGTCGCGTCGACCTTGTGCGGCTTCGTCGTGTCGCTCGCCGACGCCTTCTCGAACGTGTCCGCATCCGGCCCGTGGCCCGACATGCAGTTGTGCAGGCTCGCGCCGCCCGGCACGAAGCCTTCGGCCTTCGCGTCGTACGCGCCGTGCACGAGCCCCATGAACTCGCTCGCGACGTTGCGGTGGAACCACGGCGGGCGGAACGTATCCTCGGCCGCGAGCCAGCGCGGCGGGAAGATCACGAAGTCGATCGAGTCGACGCCCGGCGTGTCGCTCGGCGACTGCAGCACGAGGAAGATCGACGGATCGGGATGGTCGAAGCTGATCGAGCCGATCGTGTTGAACAGGCGCAGGTCGTATTTGTACGGCGCGTAGTTGCCGTGCCACGCGACGACGTCGAACGGCGAATGTCCGATGTCCGCGCGCCACAGGCGCCCGTTCAGCTTCGCGACCAGCTCGAACGCGCCCTCGCGATCCTCGTACGCGGCCTGCGGCGTGAGGAAATCGCGCGGGTTCGCGAGCCCGTTCGAGCCGATGGGGCCGAGGTCCGGCAGGCGCAGCAGCGCGCCGAAGTTCTCGCAGATGTAACCGCGCGCATCGCCGTCCGGCAGCGCGACGGAAAAACGCACGCCGCGCGGGATCACCGCGATCTCGAACGGCTCGACGTCGAGCTGGCCGAATTCGGTCGCGATGAAGAGCCGCCCCTGCTGCGGCACGATCAGCAGTTCGCCGTCGGCGCTGTAGAAGAAGCGATCCTGCATCGAGCGGTTCGCGGCGTACAGGTGGATCGCGCAGCCGTTCATCGCGGCCGCCGAGCCGTTGCCGGCCATCGTCACGAGCCCTTCGACGAAATCGGTCGGCTCGATCGGCATCGGCAGCGGATCCCAGCGCAGCTGGTTCGGCGGCGTCGGCGGCACGTCGGCCGAGTCGCCGAATTCCGACACGAGCCGCTGCGTGCCCGTGAACGGCTCGAACGGCCGGTGCACGGCCGCCGGCCGGATCCGGTACAGCCACGAGCGGCGGTTGTGGCTGCGCGGCGCGGTAAACGCCGTGCCCGACAACTGCTCCGCATACAGGCCGTACGGCGCGCGCTGCGGCGAGTTGCGGCCGTGCGGCAGCGCGCCGGGCAGCGCCTCGGTCGCGAATTCGTTCGCGAAACCGCTCAGGTAGCCGGCTCGCGCCGGTTTCGACAGGTCAAGCGTCATCGTTTCCTTTCTCCATCAATTCATGGCGGCGTTCGGCGCCTGCGCGCCGCTGCGCCGCGTTACGCCGGCCAGTCCCAGCACGAACAGCGCCGAGCACAGCACGGGCACCGCGGCCGCGTGGAACAGCGCGCCGTTGGTCCAGTTCAGCGCAATCAGTTGTCCGCCGACGAGCGGCCCGAGCACCGAGCCGATCCGGCCGATGCCGAGGCTCCAGCCGATGCCGGTCGAGCGCAGCGACGTCGGGTAATACTGGCCCGCGAGCGCATTCACGGCCGGCTGCCCGCCGACCACGCAGAATCCGCCCGCGAACACGACGATCAGCAGCCACGGCAGCGCATGCGCGACCGAGCCGATCAGCCCGACCGAGACGGCCGCGCACGCGAAACACGCGAACAGCACGCGCACGAAGCCGTAGCGTTCGATGAACCAGCCGAGCGACAGCGTGCCGATCACGCCGCCCGTCTGCAGCACCGTGCCGACGATCACCGCCGTGCCCGGCGAATAGCCCGCGTCGCGCATCACGGTCGGCAGCCAGTTCGACAGGAAGTACAGGTCGATCAGGTTCATGAAGCTGATGGCCCACAGCAGCAGCGTGACCGGCAGGCGGCCATGGCGGAACAGCTCCGCGACCGGCGCGCCGCTCGCCGCGCGCTCGCGCACGACGAGGCGCGTGCTCGCGTCGATGCCGGCCTGCGGCGCGAAGCGCGCGAGCCAGGCGCGTGCCTGCGCGTCGCGCCCTCTCAGCACCAGGAACTGCAGCGACTCGGGCAGCCGCGCGAACATCGCGAGCGTCAGCACGAGCGGCACCGCGCCGCCGACGAAGAACACCGAGCGCCAGCCGAGCGCCGGAATCAGCGCGGCGCTGATGAAGCCGCCGATCGCGGCGCCGAGCGTGAAGCCGCACGACACGATCATCATCCGCTTCACGCGATGCGCGGCCGGGCTGAATTCGCCGACCAGCGCCATCGCGTTCGGCATGATGCAGCCGAGGCCGAGGCCCGTGACGAAGCGCAGCGCCATCAGCACCGGGATCGAACCCGCGAACGGCGTCGCGAGCATCGTCACCGCGAAGAACAGCGTCGAGCCGATCAGCACCGGGCGCCGCCCGATCCGGTCGGCCAGCACCGACAGCCCGAGCGCGCCGAGCAGCATCCCGAACAGGCTCGCGCTGAACACCGGCCCGAGCGCCTGCTTCGGCACGCCCCATTCGGCGATCACGCTGGGCGCGACATACCCCATCGCCTGCGCATCGAAGCCGTCGATCACGAGACACAGCCCGCACAACGCGAGCAGCATCCAGTGAAAGCCCGGGCGATGGGTCTCGTCGATCACGCGCTCGACTTCGAGCACACGCGCGTCGGCTGGCGCCGCACTCATTGCGCCACCTCGGCGGCCGGATGCACGGGCGGCGTCACGCCCTGACGCGCGAGCGCCATCGCTTCGCGCAGCACGTCGGCATCGCCGATCTGGTTCGCGAGCAGCAGGATCAGCTTCGCGTTGACGAGCTGGCTGTCGGCGTCGGACAGATCGCGATGCATGTCGATCAGCGCTTCGTAGAACGCGTCCGGATCGGCCAGGCGCGGGCGGGTGTCGAGTCGGGGCATGACGGGGGTCTCCGGTATCGTTGTCGTGTTCAATGCGATGTTCCGCGCGCGCAGGTCGCGCGCGCCAGCGCGTCGGCGATCGCCTGGCGCTCGAGCGTGCGCATCCGCGCGCAGACGTGCTGGTCGGGGCGCAGCAGATAGAACGTGCCGGGCTTCGCGTCGTAGCGTTGCGCGGCGAGACCGTCGACGTCCTCCACGACGTCGACGCCGGCCACCGGTTGCGCGTGCCCGGCCGGCACGACCAGCACCGGCCGCACCGGCAGCGCCAGGCCGTCGAGCGCCTGCGCGAGCGCGGCGGCGTCGCCCGGCAGCCCGAACAGCACGCCCGCGAAACCGTCGTCCAGATGCCGCAGCAGCCAACCCGACGTGCCGTGCGCGCGCACCGGCGCATCGGCCGCCGCCGCGCCCGGCCGCATCGCGCACGCGAACGTGTCGCCGCTGCGATCCGGCGTGTTCAGCGGCGAATCGGCCAGCACGGCCGGCACCGACAGGCGGCCGCTGTTCACGAGCTTGCGCGCGAACTCGCAGTCGCGCGCAAGCTTCAGCGTCGCGTCGCGGAACACGCGCGATACCGCGCTCTTCGGCGTGATGAAGTCGGTCGAGCGCGTCGAGTTGCGAATGTTCTCGTCGGCGGCGAACTCGCGCTCGCTCGCGTAGGTGTCGAGCAGGCGGTCGGCCGCGCGGCCGTCGAGCACGAGCTTCAGCTTCCACGCGAGGTTGTCCGCGTCCTGCACGCCGCTGTTCGCGCCGCGCGCGCCGAACGGCGACACGCCGTGCGCGGAATCGCCCGCGAACAGCACGCGGCCATGACGGAACGTATCCATCCGCTGGCAGCGGAACGTGTAGACGCTCACCCATTCCAGCTCGAACTCGACATCCGGCCCGAGCAGCGCGCGCACGCGCGGGATCACGCGCTCCGGCTGCTTCTCAGCGACCGGATCGGCGTCCCAGCCGAGCTGGAAGTCGATGCGCCACACGTTGTCGGGCTGGCGATGCAGCAGCACCGACTGGTTGCGGTGGAACGGCGGATCGAACCAGAACCAGCGCTCGGTCGGGAATTCCGCCTTCATCTTCACGTCGGCGATCAGGAAGCGGTCCTTGAACGTGCGGCCGCGGCTCTCGAGGCCCATTGCCGCGCGCATCGGGCTGCGCGAGCCGTCGGCCGCGATCACGTACTGCGCGCGCAGCGTCTCGATGCCTTCCGGCGTCTCGATGGTGAGCGTGGCGTGTTCCGCCGATTGCGCGACGCCCGTCACCTTGTGCTTCCAGCGGATGTCGATGTTCGGCAGCGCGAACGCGCGCTCGGCCAGATAGCCTTCGACGTAGTACTGCTGCAGGTTGATGAATGCGGGACGCGCATGCCCCTCCTCCGGCAGCAGGTCGAACGCATACAACTGCTCGTCCTGCAGGAACACCTTGCCGACGTGCCAGCTCACGCCCTTGTCGACGAAACGCTCGCCGCAGCCGAGCCGGTCGAAGATCTCGAGCGTGCGCTTCGCGAAGCAGATCGCGCGCGAGCCCGTCGACAGCGTGTCGTCGTCGTCGAGCAGCACGACCGGCACGCCCTGCTGCGCGAGGTCGATCGCGGCCGACAGGCCCACCGGGCCCGCGCCGACCACCACCACCGGGTGGATGGCGGCGTCATCGCCGGCGGCCCGCGTCGCGCGCGGCCGGTAGTCGAACTTCAGCGTCTGGTAATCGATGCTCATGGTCGCCATCCGCTCCTCAGCCCTGCCGTCCGCGCGCCGACGCGCGCTGCGTCGTCCCGCTCATGCCCGTTGCCCGCCACTGCCGCGGCCCGCCCTGCCTCGCCCACTTGCTGTCAACCGCCACGTCTCGCTCCTTGCTTCCTGTTGATTCGATTCGGGAATCGGCGCCGCTCCGGGCGCCCGAACGCCGCTTTTCTTGATCGGCGACAAATCTTTGGATTTACGAATAGTAAAACCAATTACGAATAGTGAAATCAACGTAAACCCTAGCCATCCGCGCGGGAACGGGATAACCATATGAGCGAAACGCCAAGCCGAGCCGGACGGGCGCTGCTAATATCAAGGCATGAGGCGGCCGTTTCGGCCGCCATTTTTCCTTCCTACGCCGATGATTCCGCCCAACATTCCCGAGCTGGTCGTCCGTGCCGGGCAATTGCCTTATCTGCGGGAACACCTCGCGCTTGCAGCGGGCGGCACCGCATGCGCGAACCTGCCGGAGCGCACGCTCGCGAGCGCCTATGAACCGATCTACGACGTGACGATGCCCGGCGCGCCGCAGTCGACGTCGTTCGCCGACGCGATCGAGCGCTACGGCGACGAACTCGGCTTCCAGGCCGTCACGCTGGTCACCGGCGCGCCGCACGATCCGGTCGACTCGGCCGTCGACGATCAGACGCTCGTCGCGATCGACCGGCTGTCTCGCGCGCTGCACGCGATCAACTTCTTCGGCGCGCAACGCCACGGGCTGCTGTTCCTGCGCGTGCACGAACGGCTGCTGAAAAGCGTGAAGTACGACCACGGCAAGCATTTCTCGTCGGTGCTGCAGCGCTTCGGGCTGCCGACCGAGCGGATCGTGATCGAGCTGCCGGCGGTCGCGGTCGCGCACAAGACCTTCCTCGGCTACCTGACGCGCAGCTACCAGCATCACGGTTTCAAGGTCGCCGACAAGCTGCCCGACCCGGGCCGGATCCTCGCGGTCGAATCGGAGATGGCGCGGCCCGACTACATCAAGATGGATGCGGGCATCGCGCTGCGCGACGGGATGGTGAAGGCGCTGGTCGCGTATGCGCAGCGCGTGCGGATTCCGCTGATTTTCGACGGCGTCGTCGACGAGACGCAGTGCGAGCTGCTGCGCCAGCACGACGTGCGGTTCATGCAGGGGCCGGTGTTCTCGAAGGTCGTCCCGGCCTGAGCGGGTGGATGGCCGGCCCGCGCGGGGCGCGGCACTACGGATGGCGGAATCCGCTGTCGGTACTGCGTCGGGAATCGGGGGCGGCGTGCATCGTCGCCCGATAATGGCCGGTTCCTGTTCCGTTCATGCGTGAAAAGTCGAACGCGCGTGTGCGCGGATTCGACGCCGGCACGTCGCTAGACCCTTCCGCCATCGTCGAATTTCGGCAGATCGTCGTCGATCTCGATGCCCGGGAAGCGATCCCCGTACCAAACGTGCCACGCGGGACGCAGCCGCGCCGGCTCGTCGAGCGTTGCATAGTTGATTTCCACGGTCGTCGGCGCATCGGCCAACCGGTACTCCAACTGCGCGCCGCAGCGGCCGCAAAAGCGCCGCTCGCCCCACGCGCTCGACGCATAGACCGTCGGCTCGCCCTGCAGGTATTCGAACGCGTCGAGCGGCACCGATGCCGACGCGACGACCGCCGCCCCCGTCGTGCGCTGACAGAGCCGGCAATGGCAGAAGCCTGCGTCGGCCGGAATGCCGGCGATCCGGTAGCGGATCGCCCCGCATGCGCAACCGCCTTCCATGGTTTCCGGGTGGGACATCGCGAACCTCGTCATCGTCGGGGAACCGGTGGATGATGATGAGCGCGCCTCGCGCGCGGCGCAATCGGCAGCGGCGGCCGCGCTGGTGCCCGGCCGGCCCGGCGACGCGCCGCGCGCGGCGCCCGTTTCAGACCGTCTGCCCGAGCCGCTGCGCGAGCGCCTTCAGCTTCGGCCCCACCTGCGTGCGGAACACGTCCTCGTCCATCGACGACGCAGGCCCGCTGCAGCTCAGGATCAGCCAGCGCCCCTCGCGCGGTTCGCGAAACGGCACGGCAGCCGCGTTCACGTCCATGTGCCACGCGCGGAACGAATAGCAGCACCCGCCCGCGGAGAACTCGGCCACCGCGTCCTGCGCGGCCGCGACGAGCGCATCCGCGTCGGCCGCGCCGCCGGCCGCCCGGTGCAGATCCGCATAGAGCGCGCGGCGCACGTCCTCCGGCTGCACGGCCAGATACGCGCGGCCCATCGAACTCGTCAGCATCGACAGCCGCGAGCCGGGCGCAAGCCCGAGCGTCAGCGCGGTTTCGCTGCGGATCGTCTCCAGATAGATCATGTCGAGCCCGTCGCGGCAGCCGAGCGACACGGCCGCGCCGATCTCGCGTGCGAGCGCCTGCATGTGCGGCCGGGCGAGATCGAGCGTCCCCGAGCCGGACAGCAGCGCGTAGCCAAGCGACAGCACGCCGGCGTCGAGCGCATACTTTCCGAGCGTCTCGTCGTAGCGCAGATAGCCGAGCACGGTCAGCGTATAGGCGAGCCGGTTCACCGTCGCCTTGGGCAGCCCGGTGCGCTCCGCGAAGTCGCGATTGCCGAGCATCGTCTCGCCGGGCCGGAATGCGCGCAGCAGGTCGAGCCCGCGCGCGAGCGCAACGACGAACTTGCGTTCGTCGATCGTGGTTTCGTCGATGGTTGAAAGCGTCATGTGATGCTACACTGGGTTCGTTTTGCAAAACATTGTTCCGCACAGCGGAACTATAGTCAAGCGAACTTTAGACATCGGGGCAGGCCGCGAAGCGCCAGCCCGGGACCGACCGCCAAGCATGGGATCAGGGCAAGCGCCGAAGCGCCCACCCTGGCCAACAGGAGATGACACGATGAGCGCTGCAACTTTTCATTGGGACGATCCGCTGTTGCTCGACCAGCAACTGACCGAAGAAGAGCGGATGGTGCGCGATGCCGCGCACGCGTATGCGCGGGACAAGCTCGCGCCGCGCGTCACCGAGGCGTTCCGCCACGAACGCACCGACGCCGCGATCTTCCGCGAGATGGGCGAGATCGGCCTGCTCGGCCCGACGATTCCGGAAGAATATGGCGGCCCCGGCCTCAATTACGTGAGTTACGGGCTGATCGCGCGCGAAGTCGAGCGCGTCGACTCCGGTTACCGCTCGATGATGTCCGTGCAGTCGTCGCTCGTGATGGTGCCGATCCACGAATTCGGCTCGGACGCGCAGAAGCAGAAATACCTGCCGAAGCTCGCGAGCGGCGAATGGATCGGCTGCTTCGGCCTGACCGAGCCGAACCACGGCTCCGACCCGGGCAGCATGGTCACGCGCGCGACGAAGGTGCCCGGCGGTTATTCGCTGTCCGGCTCAAAGATGTGGATCACCAACTCGCCGATCGCCGACGTGTTCGTCGTGTGGGCAAAACTGGAAGAAGACGGCAAGGACGCGATCCGCGGCTTCATCCTCGAGAAGGGCTGGAAGGGCCTGTCGGCACCCGCGATCCACGGCAAGGTCGGGCTGCGCGCGTCGATCACCGGCGAGATCGTCCTCGACGAAGTGTTCGTGCCCGAGGAGAACCTGATGCCGAACGTGAGCGGCCTGCGCGGCCCGTTCACGTGTCTGAACTCGGCGCGCTACGGGATCGCCTGGGGCGCGCTCGGCGCGGCCGAGTCGTGCTGGCACACCGCGCGCCAGTACGTGCTCGATCGCAAGCAGTTCGGCCGGCCGCTCGCCGCGAACCAGTTGATCCAGAAGAAGCTCGCCGACATGCAGACCGAAATCACGCTCGGCCTGCAGGGCGTGCTGCGTCTCGGCCGGATGAAGGACGAAGGCACGGCGGCCGTCGAGATCACGTCGATCATGAAACGCAACTCGTGCGGCAAGGCGCTCGACATCGCGCGACTCGCGCGCGACATGCTCGGCGGCAACGGCATCTCGGACGAATTCGGCGTCGCGCGCCACCTCGTGAACCTCGAAGTGGTGAACACGTACGAAGGCACGCACGACATCCACGCGCTGATCCTCGGCCGCGCGCAGACGGGCATCCAGGCATTCTTCTGACCATTCGCGTGCGATCCGCGGCGCCCTGCGCGTCATATCTTCGCCGCTGAAACGACACGGCCCGCCCGACATCGCTGCCGGGCGGGCCGTTTTCATCGGCGCACGCGTTCGTCACGCGCCGCCGACGTGGCAGCCGCTGCTTACTTGTTCGGCTGCGGCGTGAGGCGCAGGTACGGACGCACCGCGTTGAAGCCCTTCGGGAAGCGCTTCTTCAGCTCTTCCGGATCCTGCAGCGACGGCACGATCACGACGTCGTCGCCGTCCTTCCAGTTGCCGGGCGTCGCGACCTTGTAGTTGTCGGTCAGCTGCAGCGAGTCGATCACGCGCAGCACTTCGTCGAAGTTGCGGCCGGTGCTGGCCGGATAGGTGATGGTGAGCCGCACCTTCTTGTTCGGGTCGATCACGAACAGCGAACGCACCGTCAGCGTTTCGTTCGCGTTCGGGTGGATCATGTCGTACAGCTGCGACACCTTGCGGTCCGCGTCGGCGATGATCGGGAAACCGACGACCGTCGACTGCGTTTCGTTGATGTCGTTGATCCAGCCCTTGTGCGATTCGACGCCGTCGACCGACAGCGCGATCACCTTTACGTTGCGTTTCTCGAATTCGCCCTTCAGCTTCGAGGTCAGCCCGAGTTCAGTCGTGCACACCGGCGTGTAGTCGGCCGGGTGCGAGAACAGGACGCCCCAGCTGTCGCCCAGCCACTCGTGAAACTTGATGGGGCCCAGGCTCGATTCCTGCTCGAAATCCGGTGCGATGTCACCAAGACGCAGACTCATGATGTTCCCTCCTCGAACGATGCTGGTTGAAACCGCGCGCTGGACGGCGCGGGACAGTCCATCAGCTTACGGGAAGCAATGGGCGGTGCGAACGATTATTCTGTTTGATATTCATACTTTTTTGTCATTTTTACCCGGTATCGGGGCAGGACGGACGGCCACAAGGGAAACTTTTCGCAGCATTTGCGGCTCTGTCAATACTTACGGGTCGTTTACCATGTGGTCTTGCACCGCCGCCGCGTGTCTTCCCGGCTCGCCAGCCGGCAGGGGTTTCGCTACGATGTGAACCTGCAGCATGACAGCATGAAGGGAGTTGCAATGTCGGAAATCAACAAGGAGAAACTGATGTCGGATATCAAAACCGTTCTCGCGGACGCCGAGGATCTGCTCAAGCAGGCAGCGAGCAGCACGGGCGACCGGGCGGCCGAGTTGCGCGAAAAAGCCATGTCGCGCCTGAAGCAGGCCAAGGAAAAGGCAACCGACGTCCAGGTCGTGGTGGTCGAGAAAGGCAAGAAGGCCGCGCGCGCGACCGACGACTACGTGCACGAGCATCCGTGGACGTCGATCGGCGTCGCCGCCGGCGTCGGCGTGCTGATCGGCCTGCTGATCAACCGCAAGTAACGCGCTCAGCGCCGTTCCGCCCCATGTGCCGCCCGGTGCGGCGCATGGGTGCCGAAGCCAGCCGGCGGTTCGCCGCCGGCCGGCTTTGCCCTAGCCGCTTATTGCGCGCACAAGCGCCTCATCCATGACGACAGACACCAACCCGCAGCCGTCCGGCCAGGGACCGCTGCGCCGCCTCGTCGGCTCCGCGATCGGCCTCCTGCAAACGCGCCTCGAACTGGTCGGCATCGAACTCGCCGAGGAGAAGGAACGCCTGATGGGCGTACTGTTCCTCGGGCTCGCGGCCATGATGCTCGCGACGATGGCGCTCATCAGCCTGACCGTGCTCGTCACGATCGCGTTCTGGGATACCTATCGCTGGCAGTCGCTCGCAGCCATCACCGCGTTGTACGCGATCGCGGGCATCGTATGTGCACTGAAAGCGCGTTCGGGCCTGCGCGACGCGCCGACCGTGTTCGAAGCGACGCTCGCCGAGCTCGAGAAAGACCGCGAAATTTTCCGCGGCAAGCCGTGAACGCAGTCGCGTTCCCCTCTCTCACCTACTTCGCCGACGCGCCATGAGCCAGAACGTCACGGGCCATTCGACCCGCCCCCATTCGTCGCGATCGAACTGGAACGCGTCGCAGCATCGCGCGCTCCGCAAGGAATTGCTGATCCTGCGATCCGAGGTCGAGCGGCTCGAGCTTGCCGAAGCCGCCGCCGAAATGCGCCACGCCGTCACGCGCTTCAGCTGGCTCAAGGTATTCGTCCCCGGACTGTCGGGCACGAAGTTCAGCCAGTCCGCCAAGAACCTGAATGCGAGCCTCGGGCAACTCGTCAATCAGTACCCGATGTTGAGTTCGCTCGCATCGCTCGTGCTGGCGAAACCCATACGGTCGCTGCTGCGCGCGAGCGCGGGCCCCGCGCTGAAGTGGGGCTCCGTCGGCTTCGCTGCATGGGAGATCTACCGGATCTGGAAACAGTCGCGCGACGAGCGCGAACCTGCCGCGAACGACGACTGACACCCAGGCGCGCACGCACCCGGCGCCGTTGTGTGTTTTGCGTGCGCGATCGCATGATCAACGCACGCCCCAGCATGTCCGCTCCCGCGAGTCCGCCTCTGCGTCGTTCGATCCCGCGTTGCCTTTGGTCCCGTCCGCGCGCAGCATGAACGCACCGCATGCGTCGTCGCGCATCGGGCCCGCATCGAGCGGGCGCGCAACGAGTTCGTAGGCCACCGGCGCATCGTCGCCCGCTGTTCGCCGCAGCGCCACTTCGTAGACCGCCTGCCCGTCCGGGGGCGCCTGCGAATATGCATCTGGCAGCGTTCGTGGCGGCGCGCCGTCGAGTGTTTCAAGATACTGAGCGGCGCGATAAAGCGCAGCGACTGCGGATGCGCGATGCACGCGCGCGACATGCTCGCGATATGACGGAATACCCCACCCGGCCAGCGCGGCAACGATCGCGAGCACGATCATCAGTTCGAGCAACGTGAACGCCGCCGATCGGTGCAGCAATCGAGGCCGTTTCATCGATGAACCGCCGCGACGCGCCGCCAGCGCTGTGTAACGATGCGTCCGTCTCGCAACGCGATCTGGCTCTGCAGCCAGACCACGCTCGACGCATGGCCGCCGACACCACGCGCGGTGACGAGGTAAGCGCGACTCCCTTGCGGACCGACACCTCGCCAGGCTTCGATCAGGCATCGCGGCGGCTGGGCCGCCATCGGCCAGGAAGCGAATGGGGCAAACGCTTCGGCGACGCCCAGCGCGGGCGCACGCCGCCATGCGTCCGGCTCGACAGGTGACGCCGGTTCGTCGATGTATGGCGCCCCGCCTCGGAGCAATCGCGCTGTGCAGGCTGCCAGCGCTGCATCGGCTGCGTGAAATGCGATCAGACGGTCCGACAATGCACGCGTGCGGCGCGATTCCGTCAACGCGGATTCGAACCATGTGCCGGTCAGCGCGGCGACCGCCGCGCCGACCGCGATCACGGCCGGCAGTGCAAGGCCCGCGTCGCGACGCCAGCCGCGACTGGTGGACGAAAAGCGTGTGCGTGATGTTGTTCCGCTCAGCATGGGGCCCTCACCGCGCGCCGCATGTCGCCTGTCGCGGCACGCCACCGCGCGCTGCGTTGCGCGACCTGCTGCGATTCGCATCGCGAGTTCGTCGACGAATCGGTTTGCGTAGATCATCGCAACACCCCATGATCTTGCGCCGCATCACCCACGGGATCGGCGGATGCGACCGCGGCATTGCGCAACGCGACGATTCGATGCAGCACCAGATGCGCGCGACCATTCGGCGAAACGGCCGTGCGGCCGTCGCAATCGACATGACGCGCAGGCCCGTGCATCGGTTCGCCACGTGCGCGCACGCACACATGCACGGCAACGACATCGCGCCAGTCGCCGCTACCCATCGCCCCTGCGTCGACGAACTGCGTGGCTTCGCGCCGAAGGTAACGCACGCGCAGTTGGTCGATGCCGGACACGACGGGTTGCGGCGTACCAGGGCGCCCGCTTCCCTCGCAGTACAACTCGGGCTCGCCCGTCGACGGGCTGACATGCGCGTCGAAACGGTTTTCCACGAGCGGCCGCGCACCAGGAGCGCCGACGCCCTGCCCGAGACAATCCGACACCTGTGCCCCATTCGTCGGCCACGTCGACACGGCATCGCCGACATACCGAACCAGCAATGCGTCCGACGCTGCGCGCACGGTTTCGCAGCGCACCTGCGCTCCATTGCCTCGCACGCGCCCCGCGGAACAGCCGAACATCGGCGGCAACGATGGCGCCCCTTCGACATCGAGTGGGCGAAACCCGGCCATCTGGATTTGCTCGCCGATCAGCATCAGTGCGGTCGCGGCCGCATCGCGCATCCGGAAGCCGTCTTCCGCTCGCCGCTGCGCGACGCGTTGGGCGTGGTACAGCGCACCGGCAGCAGCAAGCACCAGCAGACCGACCGTCATCGCGATCAGCACTTCGAGCAGCGTATGCGCGCGGCTGCGGCGCTCACCGTTCATCGACATCGACCTCGGCCTCCCGAAACGGCATCCGCACGCACGATGGCGGCCCGACCGCTGCCCGCGCACTTTCGCAGCGCGCCGATGTCGGCGCGGAGGCCTGAGCGTCACGCCAGCCGACCGTCACGTAGCGGACACCCGCCGGCCCATCGTCGAGCGCCGTCGTGCCGCCGGGCAACGACGCGGACGCGAGCGCTGCGATGCCGTCGTCGGCACCCGCCACTGCGCGCCGGCTCTCAATGCGGGCATCGGCCAGCCATAGCGCGCGCTCACGCCAGATCGTCGCCCGCTGCGCGCGCGTCATCGCAAGCTGGCTGCCGGCCACCGCCAGCATCACCGTTGCAAGCAGCGCGACGGCCAGCACCGCTTCGAGCAGCGACGTGCCGTGCATGGACTTGCGCGCGCGCTTCATGCCGCTTCGCATCGACCGGCAACGACGCGCGCCCGGCCGCCTGCCGCGATCCGAATGCAGCGCGACACGCGTGTGTCGTCACCGGACAGCGTGCGCCGTGGACGCAACTCGAAACGCCTGATTCCGCCAAGCACCTGGCCCGCCGGCGGAGCAAATGCCAGATCGTGCGCCGCCCCCGCGACGGCAATGTCGGCATCGCGCGGATAGCGCCGCAGCACGCGCGACCGTCCGTCGAACTGCCCGCTGACGATCCAGCCGCATGACCATCCCGCCAGGTCACACCGCTCGCCGGAATGCGCGCAATCGCCGTTGCGCCCGGCCCTGCACAGCGTGACGCGCACGCCGAGACGTGTCGCCTCGGTGCGCGCGAACGACAGCGCGCCGAGCAACGCACGCGAGCGTGCATCCACACGTTCACGCATGTGCCACTGATCGAATGCAGGTGCTGCGTATAGTCCGATCGCGGCTGCCAGCGCGATTGCGACCATCAGCTCGACGAGCGTAAAGCCGCCGCATCGCATGCGTTGTTTAACGCCTTGTCGGTGCAGTCCCATCGCCATCGCCCTCCGTCAACGTGATGCGACGACTGTAGCGACGCAAGCACACACGCGCCATTAGCCGAACGGCCGACTGGCGACATGCGATCGCGGCCGACACAATCGGCGCGAACTGAACCCACGGAGAAGACGATGAACGGACGCAGCGCGTCAGCGCTTACGCGGAGGTTTGGAGGGGGACGCGCGACGGAACTCTTCGATCACGTCGGCAAATTCGGAAACATCCTCGAACCGGCGGTATACCGATGCGAAACGGACATAGGCGATCGTATCGAGGCCGCGCAACTCGTTCATCACGAGTTCGCCAAGCTTCTCGCTACGCACTTCGCGCTCGCCGGTTGCGAGCAGTTGATATTCGATGCGGGCGACCGCCGCGTCGATCGCGTCAGCCGCAACCGGCCGCTTGCGCAGCGCGAGTTGCATGCTGGCGACGATCTTGCGACGGTCGAATTCCGTGCGGCTGCCGTCCTTCTTCACGACGGCCGGCAAGTTCAGCTCGACCCGCTCGTACGTCGTGAAGCGCTTGTCGCAAGCCGAACAACGACGGCGCCGACGAATCGCGGCGCCATCTTCGGACACACGAGAGTCGACGACCTGCGTGTCCTCATGCCGGCAGAACGGGCAGCGCATGCCGGATCAGCGATAAACCGGGAAACGCTTGGTCAGCTCGGCTACTTGCGCGCGCACACGCTCGATCGTCGCTGCGTCTTCCGGGTTCTCGAGCACGTCGGCGATCAGGTTACCGACCTGCTCGGCTTCCGCCGCGCCGAAGCCGCGCGTCGTCATCGCCGGCGAGCC